>JAYRVL010000033.1:0-24123 GCA_041918575.1 Anaerolineae bacterium
GTCGAATTGGGAACAGTTGATGTGGATGCAACTACGGGCGATGTAATCGCCCTACTGCCCGCTCAGATTGCTTCTATGCAGGATCAAGCAGATGTCATTGCTCGTCGTCTATGACTTTAGGATGGCGGCGATCTCGTGGGCGCGGCCGGCGATGGCGGCGGCGGTCTGACGTTGAAGGTCGAGAGCCACAGGATCCGGCGCGCCGATCAACGCGCCTTCGACTTCGGCCAGTGCAGCGTAGATCAGGCGCAGCAGGCGTCGGGCTTCCGTGAGTTCGTGGCCGAGCGTCAGCAGCGTCTTGTCCACCTGGATGGTGTGCTGGCGCAGATGCGCGTCGAAGCGATGCAGGCGAAAGCGCAGCGGCATGTCGTACCCTTCCCAGTAGCGCGCGGGCCAAGCCAATTCCTCTTCTGTCACGTCGGCCAGTTCGGTCAGGACTCGGTCACGCCAGCTGGCGTCGAAAGCCAAAAGATCCGTAAACTTGCCTTCGAGCTGCGCGTTCAGCGCCTCGAAGCTGACGCCAGCCGTGGACTGCCAAAGCTCATCGGTCATGTCCGGCGGCTCTGCGACGCCGCCGCGCCGGCTGTCCAGCGCGCCGCGCACCACCGCGTAGAAACCGATCGTGGCCTCGGTCATGTGGGCCAGGGTTTGCTGCACGGACCATTCGCCCGCTGCAGGCGCCTGCGCGGCCAGGGTTGGCGACACCCCCAGCAGCGCGGCCTGCAGATCACGATGCGCCAGGTGGTAGAGCGCCAGGATGCGCTGACCGGCCGTCGGCGCGCAGCCGGCGGCGCTGCGCGCGGTCAACAGGCGCACTTCCAGCTCTCGCAGTTCCTCGTAGGTGCGGAAAAAGGCAAAGCGCACACCTTCCTCGTCGTAGGCGCCCCACACCCAGGGCCGCTCCAGATCGGCGGCCGCAGCGCCCTGGGTCACGCGTGCGAATTCCTCCACAGCCTGGACAAGACTGATCTCTCCCATGTTGATTCTCCTTGATTCGTTAGCCCGGCGGCGTACAGACCGTGACCGCCGTGACGCGGTCGCCGCGCAGTTCCATCACATTGACCCCTTGCGCCACACTGGTGCGGGGCGGCGCCTCGGCCGCGTCGAAGCGGATCAGCTTGGCAAACGCGCTGATGCACAGCACTTCGTCCGCGGCGCCAACCGGCAGGCCAGCCACCAGGGAATCGGTCTTGATGGCAATTTTGCCTTGTCCGCCTGCGGATTTGCTGGCGGCAAAACTCTCCATCGGTCGGAGCACCCCCTGCCCATCCGCGCTCACCAGGAGCACGCTGCCGTCCGCAGACACCGGCGCCATGCCCACCAGGCGCTCCTGCGGTGTCAGCCTGATGCCGCGGGTGCCCCGGTGCGACACCAGTTTCTCCTCGAAACGGATGCCCAGGCCGGTGTTGCTCGCCAGGAAAAGATCGCCATCGCCGCGGCTCAGACACATCACCGTCGGCGGGCCGCCATCCGTGGGCTCATACAGAATGGTGCCATCGGCCAGATTGGGGCCGACGAAGTTGCGGCGCATGCGGCGCACAGCGCCTGTGGCCGTGCCCAGCAGCACCCAGGGGCGATCGTTTTCATTGGCATCGTTGACGGCCAGCACTGCGCTGATCTTCTCGCCCTCAGTCAGGCGTAGGCGTTCGGCCAGGCTATCGCCCCGGTCACGCACCTCGCCCAGGTGCAGGCTGCTCACCGGTACGCGGTACGCGCGGCAGCGGCTGGTGACCACCAGCAGCGTCTCGCTTTCCAACGCAATCAGGAGAAAGGCGGGCGCGTCATCATCCTTCAGCTTGATATCGTAAACGCCCATACCGCCCCGGCGCTGTTTGCCATACGCGTTGAGCGGCGTGCGCTTGACCATGCCCTGGCCGCTGATGCTGATGAGCATCGTAGCGGGCGAATACTGGATGGCCGGCAGATTGAGCGGCTCCGGCTCAGGCGCAGGTGGACGCGGCGCGCTGACCCGCGGCGCGGCCGCTCGTTCCACGCGGCGCACACCCCTGGCTTGTTCCAACTCCGTGCGCAGGCTGCGATTTTCGGCCTGCAACATCTCGATGTACGCGCGCATGGCCGGGGCAAGCGTATTCAGGTCGGGAATAGGGGTGCTGTGAATGTCGTCAGGCATGGACTCTCCGTAGGCTGGCAGTTTCAGGACGCGGTCACTTTCATATCGAGCGGTACGAGTTGCATCCAGGTGTTGCCCGGCTTGAGTGGGATCAGATTGCCGTTGCCGTCCACAAAGCGCAAGGGGTCCTGGCGGCCGCCGCGTATCCACTTGCCCTGGTAGGCCTGGCCATCGCGATAGACGGTCACCGGGCCTTCGCCCCACACCTGGATTTCGATCGAGCGGTTGACGCCGCGATCCACGGTGTCATGCTCCAGGATCAGGGTCGGCACATGATTGGCCGCCATCACCACAATGTTCGCGCTGCTCAACTGCGCGCCGATGCTGGCATCATTTTGCGCTACGCCGCCTTGCCAGCGCAACCAGCGACCGCTGCCCGCATCGTAGCGCCACTCCACGCGGTCCGTACCGGTGGGATAAGGAATTTTGATACTGGTCACGCCGCGACCGTTGGCCGGCGGGTCCGCGCTGAAAACCCAGCCCAACGCCGGCTGCGGCCGCTTGTTCCAACCACGGGCTGCGGCCACATTCCACAGGGTGGTGGTGCTGGCAAACAGGTTGTTGGGCACGGCGATGTTCGGGTCACGGAAGTACGCGCTGCCGTTGCGCGCCTGTTCCAGGATGCGATCGGCAAAATCGGAGGCGTAGAGCTTCTGGCGCACCTGCTCGACGCCGCCGGAGAAGCAGAGCACCGCGTCGAACACGGCCGGCCATTCCAGGTCAGGCAGGCGGGCGCTGCGGATCGAGCCGACGCGCTCCGTGCCCTGGCTGTAGTAAATCACCGTGAACCGGGTGAGGTTGTACTCGACGCGCTGCTCGATCACCACGTCCGCCTTGCTCAGCCCGTCCTGTGGGCGCACGTTTGCGGTATTCGCCACCTTGATCGCCAGGGGCCGCCGGTCACGCACGGTCGCGTCGGTCAACGGCAGGCCGGTGAAAGGCGCCAGGTTGGGGTCTTTGGCCGGATCGAGGTAATTGCCGGGCAGCAGCGCCGGCGTTGGGGTGTCAGTTGGGGCGGGGGTGTCGGTGGGCGGCGCCGGGGTGTCCGTTGCCGGCGGCGCCGGCGTATCGGTGGCCTGAACGGCCGGAACGTTGACCGCAGAGGTGGCCGTGGCCGCGTCGGTAGCCTGGGCCGCGGGCGCCTTCGGCGTCTTGGTTGGCGTGGGTGAAGGCGTCGGGGTGGGCTGCCCGCAACTGGTCAGCAGCAGGATCGCAATCAGCAGCCAGGGCAGGCCCCAGCCGCGGCGGTGATTCACAAAAGGTTTGATACGCATATCGCTCATTCTCACAACAACAGATTCAGCGTCGCCCGCATAGTCAACACGGGGCAACTTTGGGTGATTATAACATCGGTGGGCCAGCGGCTAAAATCATGCCTCAGCAGTCAAAGCACAAATTCAAGGTAGTTGTCCGGCGTGATGACCGCGAATTCCGCCTCCGGATAGGTCGCCGTCCAGTTGCGCGGCGCTGGTCCCACCCGCTTGGGCGACCATTTGCATTCGTAGCCGAACAGTTTGCCGTCGCGTTCCTCCACCAGGTCAATCTCCTGCTGGTCATACGTGCGCCAGAAGTAGATATTTGCGTAGATCGCGGCGTAGGTGCGGTGCTTCATGCGCTCCACAAAGACGAAGTTCTCCCACAACTGCCCCACATCGTTGCGTTGATCGAGGCGGTTGAACTGGGCGATGAGGGCGTTACGGATGCCGTTGTCGAAGAAATAATACTTTGCCTTGCTCATCACTTCGCCGCGCAGGTTGCGACTGAAACCACCCACGCGTATGATGACGAACGCTTTCTCCAGCAGGTCGAGGTAACGCTGCACCGTGCGGACATCCACACTGAGCTGCGTCGCGAGTTCACTGAGTGACACTTCCTGCCCCACTTGAAAAGCCAACAGCTTGAGCAGGCTCAGCAGCGTGCGCGAGCTTTTGACCCGGTCCCACGCCAGGATATCCTTCAGCAGATAGGAGTTGGCGATTTCGGTGATGACCTCGATCCTGGCATTGTCTGTGGGAGCCACGATCACTTCCGGGTAGCTGCCGTAGACCAGGTAGTCCTCCAGGCGCTGACGCAGCTCGAAGCGGTTGACCTGTGAATGCAGCAGTTCAGCTTGCGAAACGGGAAACAGCGTCAGGGTGTGTTTGCGCCCGGTGAGCGGCTCGCCCACCGGGCCGGCCAGTTCGAACGAGGATGATCCGGTTGCCAGCACCCGGATACCCGGCGCCTGGTCCACGATGATCTTGAGGGCCATCCCGATGTTGGGAATTCCCTGGGCTTCATCAATGGCTAACAGCTCATAGCCTTCGACGTAGGCCAAGATCTGACTGAAGTCCTGTGAACTGAGAAGTTGCTGCGTGCGGATGTTGTCGCCAGAATCGAGCTTGTAGCGAAGCTTGGTCTGATTGAGAAAATTGCGGAGCAATGTCGTTTTGCCGGCGCGACGAGGTCCGTAGATGAGCAACACCTTGTTCGGCTGCAAGAAACGATCGAGCGGTTCATATGCGCGTGCTATCATGGCGCCCATGATAGTTCAACTCCACAAATTTGGCAAAATTTATGGAGTTAGAATCCACAAATTCGGGAAAATTTATGGATTCTAACTCCACATCTCAAGGAGTTTCGGCGCGATCCTCGATCTCCCAGAGATGATCGAGCAGATGCCAGGCCACGCGGCGCACGAAGGTGGCTGGCGCCCAGAGGGCGCCCCCGCGCGGGCCTTGTGCAGGGATTTCGCCGCGCCCCGCCGCGGCCAGCGCGTCCAGGATGGCCTGGCGGATGCGCGCCATTTCTGCGCCTGGATCGGCCGCTTCGCTGCGCTTGATCTTCCAGGCCAGCCGGCCAAGATAGGCCGCGTCCGCGTCCAGCACGTGTTTGACTATCGTTTCCAGGTCGCGACCACCGCCGCGCGGCCCTTTGCGCAGGGTCTTGCCCGCGGCATCCTGCAGCGCGGCATCGAAGGCAGACCAGCAGGCCCGCAGAAGGGCCTGGGCGTGTTGAACATCAGTCGTGGTGAATGGACGAGCGTCGTCGGAAGGAGGGAAGTTGGGCGCGCCAAAATCGGTGGTGGCATTGCCGGTCAGCCGTTCGATCACCACGAACCCCGACAGGTCGGCCGGCGGCTGAAACTCAATCTGCGCGGCATGCAGAACACGCGCGTAGCGCGGGCCGTAATCGCACAGCGCTTGCAGCGCCGCGCGCTCATCGCGGCCCAACCGACACCAGCCCGGCCACGCCAACGCGTTGGCAAAGGTGACCTTCTGCCCGATCTCAAGATACACGTGGATTGGATTGGCGAGATGCGCCATCAACAGGCTCCTTCACGAATCATCGTCATCGCCCCGGGTCGAACAGAACAGTGCCTGCGCTCAAATCAGCGTCAATCGTCGCCAGGTCCACTAGCCAGGCGCCCACCTCAGCGGCAAGGCTGCGCGCGGCGTCGCTAAAACCAATACGAGCAAAAAAGACGAAGTGTGTCTGCCAGCCTTCACCTTCCAGCTTTGCCAGAACGCGCGCCGCGCGCGCATGGACCAGACTCTCGATCACGTCACGGCCAACAAGATCGGCGCCCCACTTGCATTCGCCCAGCAGAAGCTGACGCTGCTGCCAGTTGATGGCTACGACATCAATCTCGACATCACCGGACCAATGTCGCCCCACCATATCGGGCAAGAATGGCAAGCGTCCGGCAATGGCCTGTTCCAGAGTCCAGGTGCGACAAATCTCTTCGAAGGCAGTTTGACCAACAAAAGCACGGAGGGACTCGCCAATCAAGTCCCACAAGCGATTGCTCAATCCTTGCTCCAGGAGAATCCGATTAGGCGCCAAGAAACGAAAATAGAAGCGCAGAAAGGCATCATCCAGCACATAGCGACCCTGGGTCGTGCGCTTGTTCTTGGGTAGGGTGGCCGGAATCTGCCGTTGGACAAACGTCAACTCTTGTAAGCGGACAAGATAGGTGCTGGCGTGATTCCTGGCAATGCCTGAAAGCAGGGCGATCTCATCCAGGCTGTGCGCGCCTTCGCCAATGGCGCGAATGATCGCGAGATAGTTGTTCACCTCACGCACCTCGTCCTGCAGCAGGAAGAACGCTTCTTGTTGAAAGATGCTTGTGGGCGACAGGATTTGCTGGCGCACATTGGCAGCCAGCGAAACATCATCACGAAATTTCTCCAAATAGGCAGGGATTCCACCCAGGATTGCATAGATCGCCACGCGTTGTTCAGCATTGTAGTGCGGAAAGAACTGTGACAACGATCGAAAGGGCAACGGTTTCAGAGGCAACTGCGCTGTGGTCCGACCGTACAACGGCGCATGATAGCTCAGAGCATCAACCATCATGCCAATCTGAGAACCAGCCAGGACCAGGACTACCTGCGTTGTCTTGAAAAAATGGTCCCAAGCGTTTTGCAGGAGCGAAGGCAGCGCATGTTCAGACTGAGCCGCATAGGGGAACTCATCCATGATCAGGATGAGGCGTTGATTTTGCGCCAGCGCGGCGGCCTCGCGCAAGGCCATTTCCCAAGAGGGATAGCTGAACAGAGGATCAACAGGACGGTCAGGGTGAGCATGGGCATAGATTGACTGAGAAAAACTGCGCAGCAGCAAGGCCGAAGGCTCACGTGCAGCAACCCAGTAAAGGGTGGGCATCTGGCTGCGCTGCGCCCATTCGATGAGCAACGTTGTCTTTCCGACCCGACGACGACCATACACGACAAGGAACTGCGCTCCCCGCCGCACAAGGATGTCATTCAGACTGCGTAATTCAGCTTCACGGTCTACAAACATGATCTAGTCCCTCGTGTGTATTAGACACAGCACGGACTAGATTTTACCACGCGCGACAAGCACAGGCAAACGATCCATGATCTGCTTCAGCGCGAGGCAGTTCTCTGTCAGCGCGCCTTCGAGCAGCGCCAGGGCTTCATCCGCCGGCAGTCCGTCGGGCCGAAAGGTCACCGACCACGTCAGCTCGGCCTGGTTCGGACCCAAATCACGCACGGCCATGCTCGTCAGGCAGTCGCCAAAGGGGGTGTCGGTCAGCAAGGCGTAGCTCAGCCGCAGGGCGATCTCGTCCAGCGTTTCCAGGCGCTCGACAATCGTGCTGCCATCGGCGCTGGTCAACGTGCGCAGCGCACCTACTCCTGCGCCCGCCACCGCGCAGTTGACAACCAATTGTAATTACTGGAATCTTCGGGTGATGCGGTGCGGGGCAATCTGCCTCATTATCAATAATGGGCGCCTTGTGCTAGAATGCGCCCATGCGCTACTTCAACACTCACGGGCCAGTCAACGTCCAGGAACACTATGTGGTGCCGCGCCGGGCGCTGATCGAAGAGTTGACGGCCCAGATCGAACAGGGCAAGTTTTTCACCATCTACGCGCCGCGGCAGATGGGCAAGACGACGCTGCTGAACAATTTGGAGACAGAACTACGTACGCGTCCCGCCTATCTACCCATCGTGCTCAGTTTTGAGCTTTATGAGAGCTGGTCGGCAGCACAATTTTGGGGAGATGTGCTTGGCTTGATCCAGAACGATTTATTGGCGTGGGCAGAAGCCGTTGACCCTGCTGCCTCGGACACGCTGCGCAGCCTGCTGGCCGAACCGGCAGCGCCGGATGTGCAATTTTTCCGCCAGCTCTTCATCAAGTTACATCAACTGGCGCCAACTCTCAAAGTGGTGTTGATTATTGACGAGTTCGATGCCACACCGCAAGAAGTGCTCTCGCCGCTCTTGCAAACCTGGCGCACCATGTACCTGGATCGGCAACGCCGGCCGCACAGCCTGCATAGCGTCGTACTGGTTGGCATTCAGAATATCGCCCGCCTGAACTTTGGCCGCAGCTCGCCTTTCAACATCGCCTACCAACATCGCCTGGAAGACTTCTCTCTGGACGAGGTGCGCGATTTATTGGGGCAATACACGGCTGAAACCGGGCAGCCCTTTGCCGCCGGCGTGATCGAGAAGCTGGTCGAACAGACAGCGGGGCAACCTTTCCTGGTCAACCGCGCCGCCGCGATCCTGACGCAAGAGGTGGTGAAAGAGCGCACGCGACCGATCACGACGGCCGATTTGCGTGTTGCCCTGCAAAAGCTGGTGCGTGAGAGCAACTACAACTTCGAGACTGTCATCCGCCGCGCGGCCGAATATGAAGAAGATGTGGTGCGCATTCTCTTTGGCGCCGATTATCCTTTTCGCCTCAATGATCCGCTCGTCAATTCGTTGCATCTTTTTGGCATTCTCAAAGAGGCGCCAGCACAACTCTGCCGGATTGCCAACCCGATCTACAAACAGGTGCTCATTGATGCCTTCCAACCACGTCAGGCGGGACTCCAGGGGGCGATGCTGGTCAATGGCTATGACTTCCGCCCCTATGTGGTGAATAACCATTTGCAGATGGATGCGATCCTCGCCCGCTTCCGCGAGTTCATCGAACGGCGCGGGCGCGAAGCCTTCAAGGTGACGCCGATGCCGCAAGAAGCCACCGGGCAATATCTGCTCATGGCCTATCTCGACATCGTGGTCCGCCAGATCGGCGCGGCGCACTTCACTGAAATCAACAGCGGTGAAGGACGACTGGATTTGATTGTGGTGCATCAGGGACGCCGGACGATCATCGAGACCAAAATCTGGCGTGGGCAGGCGCTCTATGAAGAAGGGTTGACCCAACTGGCCGATTACCTGGCGAGTGAGGGGCAAACGACGGGCTATTACGTGCTCTTTCACGCCCGCCCCACCGTCTATGGCAAATTACCCGACGATGCGCTGGAATACACCACACAGGTCGCCGGCAGGACGATCCATGTCTACCTGGTGCGCTTGGGGCATCTTTTTGCCGATGAACAGGTTGCGAGCTAAGAGCCAGGAGCGGAAGCCGTCGGCGTTTATTCTGGCGACTCACCCAGCGCGGCCCAGCCCTGGCGCAGAGCGTAGAGCGCAGCCTGGGTGCGGTTAGTCACGTGTAGTTTCGTGTAGATGGTGCGCAGCCGATTGGCCACGGTGTAGACGGAGAAGTTGAGCAACTGGGCGATCTCATGGTTGTCCACGCCCTTGGCCACCAGGCGCAGGACGACCATCTCACTCTCCGTCAACGGCTCGATACGCGGCAGCGCAGCCCGGCCAGGTTTTGCGCCACGCCGTCGTGAATCTCGTGGGCGATGCGGCGGCGTTCGGCCTCGATGGCTTCCGCCTCGCTTCGACGCTGTTTTTCCGCGCTAATGTCTTCGACAGTGACGATCATGCCGCTGTCGTCGGCCGGATCGGGCGCAGCGATGACGCGCCCGGGAAAGCGCGTGCCATCCCGGCGCTGGCCGGTAATCTCGGCCGTCACCGTTTGGCCTTGCCGCACCCGCTGCACAAGGGTCAAGACGGCCGACCTGGCATCGTCGGGCGCCAGGTTGCCCACAGGCATGCCCACCATCTCGGCGGACGTATAGCCGTAGGCAGACTCTGCCCGCCGGTTGGCCTCGATGATGGTCACCGGGGCCATAGTCAGGTCAGTCACCAAGATGCAGATCGGCATGTGATCGAACAGGTGGCGGTAGCGTTGCTCGCCCGCCTGGCTCGCGCTGTCAGAGTGGCTGGACACCATGCTATGCCAATTCCTTGAAACCCTCTGGAGATGCTCCGCGATCCGCAATTTCCTGTCCGATGTCGCGCTCAACCATGTTTGATTTCCTCAGCGATCTTCCTGCGTGGCCGCGGCCGGAGCGGCTCGCTCTACCAGGGCCGCGGCCACGGCCAGGCCAATGGTCAGCCACAAGAGGCTGCTCATGTGTGGGTAGGTGAGGTTGAACAGGTAGTGATCGAGGGTGGCGGCCGCGAGCGCGCCGGCCAGCGCGCCGCCCAAGCCCAGCAGCACGGCATCGCGTCCGGCTGCCAGGCCGCGGCGCCAGGTGCGCCAGAGGAAGGCAAAAAAGCCCGCGATCACGGTCAGGAACACCAGGAGTCCGGAGAGTCCCATCTCTTCAGCCATCAACAGATAGGCGCTGCTCACGCCGATGTAAAGATCAATGTCAGGCGTGCCGCTGAAGCCCACGCCAAACCAGGGATAGCGACCGATGAGCAGCAGCGCGTCTTTGTATTCACCAAAGCGCATCTGCGTCGCCAGGTCCTCCCCGCGCAGGCCGGCCAGCAAGCGGGCCACGTAGGCTTCGGTTTGCGGCAGGAGCAGCAGCAGCGCCGCGCCCAGCAGCCCCAGCCAGAGCAGACGGCGGTATTTGAGGCCGGCCAGGATGAAGAGCGAGATGCCCAGGCCCATCAGCGCGGAGCGCGAGTAGGTCAGGTAAAGCGCCAGCGCCTGCACCAGGAAAATGGCGCTGGTCCAGAAGCGCGGCAGCAGCGGCGAGCGGCTGAAGAACTGCGGCGCGGTCAGGCCGGCGGCCAGGATCATCATGCCGCCCAGCACGTTGGGGTCAACGGCCAGGCCGATGGCGCGCATGGGGTTGTTCGGATCATCTTCGATGTAGCGCAGCGCGCCGTAGCCGCCGGGGTATTTCAAGCGCGCCAGGGCATCCAGGATGCGCACCGTCCAGGCGTCGGGTATGACGTAGAAAATGATGGCGATCAGCGCGCAGAGGCCGCCGCCGATGATGAGGACGCGGGTCAGCCAGTCCACATCCTGGCGGGTACGAATTTCGTTGACCGCTACGAAGAACAGGGCAATGCTGATGACCACTTCGAGGAACTGGCGCAGGATTTGTTGGGTGGGCCGGGCGTGTGTGCTGCCCAGGACGAAGGTGAACATCGCCAGGGCCATGAAGAGCAGCACCAGGCCGCCCAACGGCGAAAAGATGAAAGTGCGATCCTGACCGGTGACGATGCGCACCACCCAGACGAAAAAGAGCGCAAAGAGCGCGGCGTCGAGAAAGGTGGGCGTAAAACCGAGCTTGAAGGGGAACGCAGCAAAGGGCAAAATCCAGATCACCGCGGCGAGGACGATGAATCCCCAGCGCGTGCTGCGCAGAACCAGGTACGCGGCGGCAAGCGCCAGCGCGCCGGCGATGGCGTAGGTCGGCCCCAGGAACGCCACGTAGAGGCCGAGCGTGAGGCCGGCCAGGACGATCAACCGCCAGAGAGTGCGCCGCGCCGTGGCCGGATCGCCGGCGACGAGCGCGGCGGAGAGCTGCTGCCAGCGCCAACGCCGCGGCGCGGCGCGGTTCGCGGCTTGATCGGCCAGATTGTGGGACCAGGTGGGCGTCGTCATACCACATGCACCCTCATGAGATCGGTGGCGCCGTGCTCGCTGCCCACGCTGCCGGCCGTGATGACCACGGTGTCCCCTGGGCTGACGAGGCCATGACGCTGCGCCGCGCGGATGGCGTCGGCCACCATGCGGTCGGTCGTGGTCTCGCGCTCGGCCAGCAGGGGATGAATGCCCCAGGAGAGCATGAGCTGGCGCTGGGTTTGCGGGTTGGGCGTCACGGCGATGATGGGCGTTTGCGGCCGGAAACGCGCCACCAGCCGTGCGGTGCCGCCGGAGACGGTAGGCGTGATGATGGCCCTGGCGTGCAGATCGGCCGCGGTTTCGCACGAGGCATGGGCCACCGCCTGCGCCACGGTGACTTTCGTCGCCGCTGCGCGGCTGAAATGCGCCTCCCACCCGACGGCCCGCTCGGCCTGTTGCACGATGTGCGCCATGGTCTGCACGGCTGCCACCGGGTAGTTCCCGCTGGCGGTTTCGCCGGAGAGCATGACCGCGTCGGCGCCATCGAACACCGCGTTGGCTACGTCAGAGGCTTCGGCGCGGGTCGGTCGGGGATTGCGGATCATCGAATCGAGCATCTGCGTGGCGGTGACGACCGGCTTGCCCGCCTGGTTGCACAGACGGATGATGCGCTTCTGGATCACGGGCACCTCTTCGGTCAACATTTCGATGCCCAAATCGCCGCGCGCGACCATGATGCCGTCCGCATCGGCAATGATTTCCTCGATCGCGGTGACCGCCTGCGGTTTTTCGATCTTCGCCATCACCAGCACGGGCAGATCGAAGGGGCTGGCGGTTCGCGCCAGCGCCTTCATCTCGCGCACCTCGGCCGCGCTGCGCACGAAGGAGAGCGCAACCCAATCTACGCCCTGGTTGAGGGCAAAGGCCAGGTCGCCGCGATCCTTGTCGGTGATGGCCGGAATGCTCAGCGAAGCATCCGGCAGGTTCATGCCTTTCTTCGAGGTCAACAGGCCGCCGGTCAGCACCTGGCAGGTGATCTCCGCGCCGGCGGCGCTGCGCACTTCCAGCTCCAGCAAGCCGTCGTCGAGCAGAATGCGCTCGCCGCGGCGAACGACGCCCGGCAGTTCTGCGTACTGGATGGGGATCAGCCCCGGCCGGCCGATGACGGCGGCGGTGGTCAGCGTGACGGTCGTTCCAGCCTCCAGCGCAACGCCTGCGCCCATGTCGCCGACGCGCAGCTTGGGGCCTTGCAGGTCGGCCAGCAGGGCAATTGGCTTGGCCGCGGCGGCCGCCGCGACGCGCACACGGCTGATGGTCTCTGCGTGCAAAGCGTGATCGCCGTGCGAGAAATTGAGCCGGGCCACATCCATGCCCGCGGCGATCAACTGGCTCAACATGGCCGGTTCGCGACTGGCCGGGCCAATGGTACAGATGATCTTGGTGCGCAAATAGGTCTGATTCATGAAGCGGTCATCTCCGGCGCGGATTCCAGCGCGGTGTCATCCAGGGTGAGGAGCGGCGGCGCATCGTCATGCGCCAGGGGAAACGGCGGCGCGGCCGCCTCGGTTGCGGCTTCGATGGCGGCGCGGATGGTGCGCGTGACGGCTTTGACCACCCGCGGCAAGGGGCGTTCACTGTGGCGTTGGGCAAAGTGGGCCAATGCGGTCTGCAGATCCACGTCGGCGCCGTAGCGTTCGCGTAAACGGTCACGGTGGTAGGTAATCCACAGATACAGATCGGCCTCGGTGCGTTTGGGAAAATCGGTCAGAATGTCGCTCTCGCGCATGATCTGCACGTTGGGCAGATACACATGATCGTACCAGCTTGCCACCGCGTCCTCGTAGGAGATGTCCCGCTTCTGCTCCAGGCCCAGGTAATACTGATGCACGTGGATATGCTCCAAAAGCTGCTGGTAGCGCCCCGGTTCGGTCAGCTCGATCTGCGCGTCAGGGCGGAGGTTGTGCAGATGGGTTTGATCGAGGAAATGGGCGTATTCGATTTTGATGATCATCTCGTCGGGCTGCACGTCGGGCTTCAGTTCCACCGGTACATCAATGACCGTGACCCAGGCTTCGATGTGACTCAGGCCGTTGGCGCGTGCCACCGAAACGCGATGATTGCCATCCCGTACGAGATAGACCTCACCCAACTGGTAGACCTCGATGGGCGGCAGGTCCTCCAGGCGGTTGAGGGCCATGTCGAGTCGTCTCCAGCGTTCGGCGTTGGCGCCGCTGAGGGGCAGGAAGTAGCGATCGAAATCGCGGTAGCGCCCCACGCTGCCGACGATACGATCCAGGCGGATCATCTGGGTTTGGGGCATCTTGATCTGCCCGCGCGCCAGCAGCAGCTCCTTCACCTCGTCATAGGAGAGCAGACGCTGCGATTTGCCTGTGAGGGAATTGAGGACTTGCCTGACCAGCGCCTGGCCCTGCACGCGGTTGAAGCGCTCGAAGGCGGCGTTGGGCGAGTAAATTGCGTTACTTTCCATATTTGACGCGCACATTGATTCGCCCATTTCCTCCGCTATAAGCGCCAACACCTCTGAAATACACCTCAGCCATCCGTGATCCGTCTGGCGACATCACTTGCTGTATGCGTGTTTCTCCTTCCAACTCGTCGAGAGGTTTTCGGTGAGTTTGCCGTTCACGTTCTTGCAATAGCCGCGTATTTGTCATTGCTGGCGGGACCATGTATCATTGCCTATTGTACTATCAACCGAGAACCTCGTCAACAGCATCAACCGAGAACCTCGTCAACAGCATCTGAGGAGCTATCACAACATGCAGAACGAAACTGTCCTGGACATTCGCCCCATTCCGCCGTATCAGCGCCACCCCTTGATCTTCGATCTGTTCGATGGATTGGCCGCGGGCGCCAGCTTCATCCTGGTCAACGATCACAACCCCAAGCCGCTGTACTATCAGTTCCAAGCCGAGCTGACCGGCCAGTTTACCTGGGAATACCTGGAAGAAGGCCCAACTACCTGGCGGGTGCGCATCGGCCGGCGCTAGATTCGCCGCCATGACGCCAACAGCCCGACCGTGAACTCACGGTCGGGCTGTTTGATTTTGTTCGACGTTTTTCTGTTTTTGGACAGGCGGGGAGATTACGGCGCCGGCGCCGGCTTGAGCATGACGGTGAAGGTGCTGCCCTGACCGACCTGGCTCTCCAGGGTGATCTGGCCGCCGTGCAACTGGACGATTTCCTGGCAGATCGCCAGGCCCAGGCCGGCGCCGGGGGCGTTGCTGCGCAGGCCCGCCTGGCCGCGGAAGAAACGGTTGAAGACCTGCGGCTGTTCTTCGAGCGGAATGCCAGGCCCGGTGTCGCTGACCGCCACGCAGACCCATGCAGCGCCGGCCGCCAGCCTGGGGAAAGAGCGCAGGGTGATGGCGCCGCCGGTCGGCGTGTAGTTGGCGGCGTTGGTCATCAGGGTGGTGAGCATCTGGATCAAGAGACGGTGATCGGCCTGCGCCCACAGCGGCGCGGCATCCAGCGCCAACTGCAACGCCAGGCCGCGTTCGTTGATCAGTGGCTCGCGATCCTGCGCCAGGGTGGCGAGAACCTGGTTGACCTCCACCGGCGCCAGGACCGGCGTCGTTCTGCCCAGGTCCAGGCGGGAGAGTTGAAGCAAGTCTTCGATCAGCCGGTGCAGCAGGTTGGCCTCGCGGTGCAGGGTGGTCATGTACTGGCTGCGCCGTTCGGGCTTACCGCTTTCGAGCAACGACAGGTAGAGCTTGATATTGGCCAACGGGGTGCGCAGTTCGTGCGAGACATTGGAGACGAACTGGCTCTTCATGATATCGAGTTCCTGCAGCTTGACGTTGGCCTCCAGCAGCGCGGCCGTGCGTTCGGCCACCCGATCTTCCATCTCGGCCGCGTGACGCTGAATCGTCTCGTGCAGTCGCGCGGCCATGAGGGCCAGCGTGGCCTGGTTGGCGATGCCCTGCGCCAGCGCCGTCTGGTCGTCCGAGATTCGATCAATGGATGTTGAGAAGAAGACGACCACCACGCCGAGCAGTTGTTCTTCGCGCTGCATGAGAAGGGCGACAGCAGAACGGAAACCATAGTCGGCGTTGAGCGCGGCGTTGGGCAGAGCGCTGAGGTCGGTCAGCAGTAGAGGGAAGCGGGGGGCTGTCGCCAGAGGGCCATAGTCCGTAACCGGCGCCAGACGCATGCGCTGAACATAGGCGTCCGGCAGACCGCAGCTGGCGGTCAGGGTAAGGCTTTCATGGCGCGCGTCGAGCAAGAAAACCGCGGCCGCAGGCGCGTCAAAAACGCGCGCGCTTTCTTCGGCTACTGTGGAGAGCGCGCCGGTCACGCTGAGCTGGCTGAGCAGACGTTGGGCCAGGCGCAGCAACGTTTCGGCGCGCGCCGCCTCTTGGCGGCTGATTTCGTAGAGGTGTGCATTTTCGATTGCCACGCCGGCCTGGTCGGCAAAGGCTTGCAGGCGCTCAGCATGGGACTGCTGGTAGAAATCAGGACGGGCGCTGCCCACGGTGACAAAACCGATGATGGCGCCTCTGCGGCGAATGGGCGCGCCGGCAAAGGAGCGCAGCCAGGCCGTCTCCGGCAGAATGACCCAGCCAGGGAAGGCGTGCGTGTCGGGTATGGCCAACGGCTGACCGGTATGCAGCATGTGGCGCAGGTTGGGGGTTTCTTCGGCGCGAAAACGCACGCTCAGCACAAGCGTCTCTTCAGCAGGAGTCTTGTAGCCGCGCACACGCGCGATGTGTGCGATCCTATCATCAATGAGCATGATCTCGGACGTCTCATGGGGCAGCACCTCGCCTACGTTGTCGAGAATGCGGTCGAGCAGTTCTTCGAAATCGAGCGTGCTGCTGAGCGCGGCCGCGGTGTCGCGCAAGGCTTCGGTCAAGGTCTGCTGTTCGCGCGCGGCCAGTTCCATCCGTTTACGCTCGCTGATGTCGTGTAGAAGGATGGAAATCACCTGTCGGTTCTGGAGGTGCAACACCGTCGCGGTGACCTCGACGGGCAGCAGGCTTCCATCGCGGCGCCGGTACAGGCGCTCCACCACATGAAAATGACCGCTGAGCAGCAGCACTTCGAGATTGGCGTCAATCACCGACGGCTCCAACGCGACCAGGTCGTACAGCGTGACCCCGGTAATTTCGGCCTGTGTGTAGCCCAGCAGTTCGCAGGCGCGAAGGTTTGCCTCGCTGATGGCGCGCGTCTGCAATTCCATCAACAGGATGCCTTCGGACGATTGTTCGACGATGGCGCGGTAGCGCGCCTCGCTGTCGAGCTGGGCCTGATGAGAGGCGGCTAGACGACCGAGCATGGCGCTGATCGCACGAGTCAGTTCCGCCAGCTCATCGCTGCCGGTTTCGTCGGCGCGCAGGGCCAAGCCGGCGCTGTTGGCGCCAATGGCCCGCACACCCGCGGCCAGCCGGGTGACGCGCCTGAGGAAGGTCTGGTCCAACAGCCTGACAGCCAGCCAGCCAAAGACGACGCCGATCAGCAGCAGCGCCAACCCGATGAGCCGCACCGCGGCCAGGGTGGCCTGGTAGATTGCACGATCACTGGACACGCGCAGGAGCAGGCCGGGGCGGCCGAAGACATCGCCCAGGGCCACGTAGCCGTTCACGGTCTGATCGTCGAGCGGCGCGACGAAAGCCGCGCCCGGCTCCTTCAGCATGGCGCTGAGCGTGGCCGCCGGCAGCGACGGGTCCGCCTGGCCGATGGGCAGGAGAGCGACCGAAATGTGGACCAGGTCGCTCAGGCGCTCAGCCTGGGCCGCGTCGAGAAAGCGCGCCATGAGCAGCGCGCCGGTCGGTGGGCCTTGCCCGTGGCTGGTGAGGATGGGCTGCAGCGCGAAGAGGAGCGGGCCTTCGGCTGTCATCAGCAGTCCACTTATTGCGCCTTCTGGTCGGGCGATGGACAACCGGTGCAGCGCCGGTATCTCGGCGCTCAGGCTCGCGGGCAGCGAGATCGGTTGGCGGGTCTGCAGGTCGAAGGCGTGCGCGCTGAACACGCCGCCGTCAGGGGTCAGGTAGAGCAGCGCATCGAGACGCAGCGTCTCCATCGTCTCCGGCAGCAGGTTGGCGTCCACGAACTCCTGGCTGCCGGTCTGCATGAAGGTGTAGCTGTCGTCCCACTGCGCCCAGTCGGTGGTGGTGGTAACCAGGGCGTTGAGTTCATTGTCGAGCGCCTGCCGGGCGCGCTGCACGTGATTGAGGGTATTGCGCGCCTCGAGCTGCAGAAACTGACCGAACAGAATGCGCGACAAAGCTACGTACAGCACGGCAAACAGGACGATGGTCGTCGTAATCCATGTCAAAATGACTTTGGTGCGCAGTGACATCATTGCTCCGAGAGCGATCATCCGTGATAGAATCGGGCAGGTATCAATCAGGCCTGGGAAGCTGACGCGAAATCCGCCGCTTCCTCCGCGGCCTGGCGCAACGGGGAATCAGACAGGGGCAGCCATGCGGTGAATGTACTGCCCCGGCCAGGTTCGCTGTCCAGCGTGATCTGACCGTGATGGCGATACAGAATTTCCTGGCAGATGGCCAGTCCCAACCCGGCGCCGGAGACGACGTTGGCGCGGCTGGCTTCTCCACGGTAGAAACGATCGAAGATGTGCTCCCGTTCTTTGGGCGCAATGCCCGGGCCGGTGTCGCTCACGCTGAAAGTCAACCAGTGGCGGTTGCTGTCCGCACGCAGCGACGTCGCCAGGGTGATCGCGCCGCCAGGCGGTGTGTAGTTCATGGCGTTGGCCAGCAGGTTGGTGAGCACCTGGCTCATCATGGCTTGATCGGCCAGCACCGAGGGTAAGTTGAGGGCGAGCCGGGTATGCAGGGTCAAGCCGCGGTCGGCGATGAGCGCCGCGCGATCGCTGAGAAGCCGCTGGATGAGCAGGTTGAGGTCGAGCGGAACCGGCATCACCGGCCGGCGGCCCAGGTCGAAGCGCGAGAGATCGAGCAGTTCTTCGATCAGACGGTGCAGCAGGCCGGCTTCACGGTGGAGGGTAGCCAGGTATTGGCCGCGTTTTTCGGCGCGCCCTTTTTCCAGCAGTTGCAGATAGAGCTTGATGTTGGCGAGCGGCGTACGCAGTTCGTGCGACACATTGGCGACGAACTGGCTCTTGAGCTGGTCCAGCTCGCGCAGCTTGACGTTGGCTTCTTGCAGTTCAACCGTGCGCGCAGCCACCCGGCTTTCCAGTTCGGCTGCGTGGGCGCGCACCCGTTCGTAGAGCTGCGCGTTGTCAATGGCGATGCCGGTTTGATCGGCCAGGGCCTGCAGGCGCTCGGCATGGGTGTCATCGAAGAAGCCGATGTGCTGGCTGTCCAGGGTCAAGAAACCGATGACGCCGCGGCGACAGCGGATCGGCGCGCCGACGAACGAGCGCTCCCTGTGCCCCGCCTGCGTGACGATCCAGCCCGAATACGCGGTTACATCCGGGATGACGAGGGGTCTGTTCGTGGTATACATGATGTGCAAATTCTGTGTGGTCGAGACGACAAACGGCATATGCAGCGCCGGGTCCGTCAGGCCCATGTCAGCCTGGCCGACGCTGCGCACCACTCGCGCCACGTCGCCTTCCATCAACATGATGGCGGCGGCGTCATGCGGCACCACGCGGCCGATATTACTGAGGATGCGATCCAGGACCTCGTCCAGGTCGAGGGTGCTGTTGATGAGCGACGCAATGTGGCGCAGCGCTTCCACCAGGGCATGCTGCTCGCGCTCCACCGCTTCCATGGTCTTGCGCGTCGTGATGTCCTCTTTGACGGCCAGATAATGGGTGATGCGGCCCGCCGGATCGGTAATGGCGGAGATGGTCGCCGCCTCCCAGAACAACTCGCCGTTCTTCTTGCGGTTGTGGAATTCCCCGCGCCATTCGCCGCCGCTGCTGATGGTTTGCCAAAGGTGCGCATATTCCACGGCTGAGGTTTCGCCCGATTTGAGCAAGCGCGGATTGCGGCCAATGACCTCTTCCGGCCGGTAGCCCGTGACCTGGCAGAATTTGGGGTTGACATACTCGATATTACCCCGCGTGTCCGCCAGCATGATCGTGGCCGGGCTTTGCTCGATGGCGCGCTGCAAGATATGCAGCCTTTCCTGCGCCCGTTTCTGCGCGCTGATGTCCTCGACCGTGCCTTCGAAATAGAGCACCTGATCATCTGGCCCACGAATCGCATGGGCGTTCTCGCTGACCGTCAAGGTGGAGCCATCGCGGCGCTGCCAGATGGCCTCGTGACCGCGCAGGACGCCCTCGCGCAAGATGTGTTGTTTGAATTGAGACCGTGTGTAGGGCGCAGCAAAGCCCTCTGTCTCCAGGTTACGGGCGGCCAGTTGTTCGAAGGATTCGTAGCCCAACATCTGAATGAGCGCGGGGTTGGCGTCCAGGATACGGCCAGCGGGCGAGGTGCGGTAGATGCCGATCGGCGCCTGCTCGAAGAGGCTGCGATATTTCTGCTCGCTCTCACGCAGCGCAGCCTCCGTGCGTTTGCGCGCCAGGGCCGCGGCGATCTGGCGAGAGACAAAGGTCAGCAGTTCTTTGTCCGTTTCGCTGAAATGAATGGCGTCGTGATAGCTCTGCACCACCAGCACACCCAGGACGTTGTCATCCACCTTGAGCGGCGCGCCCAACCAGTCTACAGCCGGCGTCAACATCAGCTCAACTTCGCCCTGCGCCTGCAGCCGGCGGAACATGTCCGGCGTCACCAGGTGGGGCTGCCCGGTGCGCAGGACGTACTCGGTCAGTCCTTTGCCCGCAGGCCGCGGCGGCGGGGGCGGATCATTTTCATCTACGAAATAGGGAAAACTGAGGCTGTCCGTCTGTGCATCGTACAGGGCAATATAAAAGTTGGCAGCAAACATCAACTGTGCAACAATACTGTGCATGGCAGAGTAAAAGGTGGGGAGATCGCTCCCGCTGACCGTTTCTTCGGCAATTCGATAGAGGGCCGTATGCAGGGTAAGGGTCTGATCTGCTGCGTACAATTCGGTTCTCCCCTGCGGAGGTAGCTTCTTTCTGGGCAGATGCGCAAGCCATTATACCTGCAGGCATCACGCCAAGGATGGCGCCATCAACTCGCGTGCATTATAGCCTAACGATGGGGACAACGCAATTGACTGCATGGGGTTTCCCAGCCCCTCGGTTCAATTCCGGTTGCTGACCGGTTAGGGCCTTTCCTGATGGTGTTCTCAGGTTTCTCCTGATTTCGATCAGCGGTCAAAACTGCTATACTCGGATTGATGCGCAAGGCGCTGGACAGCATCCTGGTCAATGCGCTGCGCTTCACGCCGGCGCAGGGCATGGTGCGGGTCAGCGTGGCTCAGCAGACAGGAAACCACACCGCTTCGATAGGCATTACCGTGCATGACAGCGGGCCGGGGATGAGGAAGCAAGAAACCGAGAACCTGTTCGAGCCGTTCTTCCGGGGACACGAGGCGCAAGACGACCCGGCGCCGGGCCTGGGGTTGAGCCTGGCGCTGGCAGACGTCATCGTGCGCTGGCACGACGGCGCGATCGAGGTCACCAGCACAGAGGGGCAGGGCAGTCTGTTCCAGGTGCGCCTGCCGTTGTAGAAGCTAGAATGGTGGGATAACAAAGCATGAAACCGGAAATGACCGCGGCCCTGTTCAGCAATTCGCCGTACATCATCCTCACCCTCGACCGCGAGGGACGGATTGTGGATGCCAACCCAAGCGCCCTGCATCTACTCGGCGCGCAAATCCTCGGCTGCGCCTGGACTGATCTGCTCGATCTGTTCAGCCAGGAAAAGGGGCGTTTGCTGTTGGCGACCAGTTGGCAGGCCGGCAGCGCCAGCGATTGGGAAGTAGACCACGCCCTACCTGATGGCGAGTTGATGCTGGTCAACTATACAACCTTCGAACTGGCGGCCGGCAGCCTGCTGGCGCTGATTGGCCGCGATCAGCGTGAAAAACTGCAACTGACCAGCCAACTGGCAACCGTCAACCAACGCCTGGAAGGCGCTTACCTGGCCCTGGAAAAGGCGCACGCCGAGTTGAAGTCCACGCAGGCGCAGTTGGTGCATTCCGAGAAGATGCGGGCGCTGGGCCAGATGGTGGCGGGCGTTGCGCATGAGATCAACAACCCGGCCGCGTTCGTGGCCAGTAACCTGGCGCACCTGGCAACGGTGCTGCCCGATTTACAGGCCGTGTTCGAGGCCTATCAGCCGCTCAAGGAGAGCGCAGACGCAGCCGCCAGGGAGGCCATTGCCGCCGCCGAGGCTGCGGCCGATTTCGAGTTTTTGTGGGCCGACCTGCCCCAGCTCGTGCAGGAGAGCGAGGATGGGATTGCCCGTATCCGCACTATCGTACTTTCGCTGCGCAATTTCTCGCGCTTGGATGAAGCGGAGCAGAAGGAGGCAGACATCAATGAGGGTCTGCGCAGCACGCTGCAGATTGTCAGACCTATGTGCCAGGGCCGCATCGAGATCAGCGAGACGTTCGGCGAACTGCCGGCCACCTTGTGCTATCCGGGTCAACTCAACCAGGTGTTTCTCAATGTGCTTACCAACGCGGTGCAGGCCATTCCAATCAGCGGCGCGATTGGGATCAGCAGCGCGCGGCAAGGCGATCAGGTGGTGGTCACGGTGAAAGACAGCGGCCAGGGAATGGATGAGCAGACCCTGGCGCGGCTGGGTGAGCCGTTCTTTACGACCAAGCCGGTGGGCGCCGGCACCGGTTTGGGACTGGCGGTCAGTTTTGGCATCATAGAACGTCACCGGGGGCGACTGCGCTTCGAGAGCCGGCCAGGACAGGGAACGACTGTGTTCATCGAGATTCCAGTGCAGAGGAGGTAAAGTATGAATCGGGACGAGGACAGAGAAACGACGGGCGCGACCTCAGCGCCAGAGCCTGCGGCCGTGGTGGCTGGACTGCAGGCCGATTATCTGAACGCCATGATTGCGGGCAGCGGCCGACAGGCCGATCAGGTGGTGACGCGTGCGCTCGATCAGCAGGTGATGGTCAACGATGTTTACCTCGGCATTTTGCAGACGACGGCCTACGAGATTGGGCGCCTGTGGAAAAGGAATTTCACCGCGTGGGCTGCCGCATGGTGGCCGATTTCATGGAACAGGCGGGCTGGGCCGTCTACTATTTGGGGGCGGCGGTACCGGTACGCGATTTTGTCAGCATTGCCCGCAGTGTCAATGCCGATCTAGTTGGCGTATCGGCGCAGATGGTTTATCATGTGCCAAGCATCACCAACTTTGTGCGCGAGTTCGACAACCAGGGCATGGGCGGCATTCCGATCATGGCGGGGGGGTTGCCCTTCGTTCAACAGCCAGGGCTTTACCGGGCCTTGGGCGTGCGCTTCAGTGGGGTGGATGCGCGCGCGGCTGTCGCCGAGGCCAGCCAGGTTCTCTAAGCGATCATTCTGGTACAGGAGGGTAATCATGGACACCACCGTTGAGATGAAGCCGGTTTCGCCCGCGGCGCTGGCTGCGTTCCGCAAAACCAAGAACAAAATCGTCGGGTATGTAGTGGCGACGGCGCTGGAGAATCCGGCAGAAGTGGCCCACCACCGGGACGATGCCGAGCGCATCGTGACCGCCGGCATCGAATTCACCGCCCAGGTGCTGGAAAGCGTGATGCAGGTAGGGGATCCGGCGCTGCTCGATTATCAGCTCAGTTGGGCGGCCGACCGCCTGCCGCACGACGGCGTCTCCGCGGCCTTCGTCCTGAATCGTTTTCGCAATTTCGCCAGCAGCGTAGACCTGTTTCTGGCGCCGGAACACGCAAAGGAGGTCAATCGGTGGGTCAACTGGTTGGTCACGCGCCAACAAGCCCTGGTGTAAACGGCCGCATGAGAGCGCACGTCCTGGTCATTGACGACGAGGCGCCTGTTCTGGCAGCGCTGCGCCGGCTGCTGCGCCGCGAGTTCGAGGTTTTCACCGCCAACTCTGGCATCGAAGGCTTGAACTTCATGCAGGAGAACACCATCCAGGTGGTTCTGACCGATCAGCGCATGCCCGGCATGACCGGCGTTGATTTTCTCAGTATGGTCAAGGCGCGCTACCCAGACGCCACGCGGCTGCTGTTCACCGGCTATGCCGACCTGGAAAGCGTCATCCGCGCCATCAATGAGGGCAGCGTCTACCGCTACCTGGTCAAACCCTGGAACCCTGACGAGCTGCTGGTGACGGTGCGTGAGGCGAATGAGCGTTACGAACTGATTGCGGCGCGGCGCCAGTTGATGAACGAGCTGCAGCGCATCAACGCCGAGTTGGAAGAGCGCGTGCGGCAGCGCACCGCGGAACTGGCCCAAGCCAATGAGCAACTGCAGGAGCTGAATCGGCTGAAAGATGATTTCATCGCCATCACCTCGCACGATCTGCGTTCACCCCTGACGGCCATCCTGGGGGCCGCGGAGCTTCTGCAAGACATGGCCTGGAAGGACAACGACATCCGTGATGGTCTGTTGACGATGATCGAAGATGCCGGGCGGCGCATGTTGGAGCTGGTCAACAACCTGTTGGAGCTGGCGCGGCTGGAGGCGGGCGGCGCGGAGCTGCACACCAGCAGCGTTTCGCTCTCGCACCTGCTCAACGAGTGCATCGCCACCCTGGCGCCGGTGGCGCGGGGCAAGGGAATCGGCTGCGCGTTGGACGTAGGAGCCGATGTGCCAAACATCCAGGCGGACAACGCCCGCCTCTACCAGGTATTCAACAACCTGTTGGGCAACGCACTGAAGTTCACCGACGCCGGCGGGCAGATCAAAGTGGTGGTTCGCAGGAAGGGCCCCGACTGGGTCACGGTGTCGGTGGCCGATACCGGGCGCGGTATCGCGCCCGACGATCTACCCAAACTGTTCAGTCGTTTCAAGCAGA
>JAYRVL010000034.1:0-10220 GCA_041918575.1 Anaerolineae bacterium
AGATCAGTGCCGGTCAACCCAATCTGACGCCTACGGTCAGTCGGCTGTTACACGAGGCTTGTGCTATACTGCACGCGGGGCAGCGCCCCCTGTCCCCCAAGATGGGGGGCAGCGCCCCCCTGCCCCCCAATCTTGGGGGGGCAGGGGGGCCGCCTGAGCAGTTACGAATAGATATCACTTTTCTCCCTACGGAAACAGGCGCGAGTCGTGTCCGCTTGCAGCGCATAATCGGCGCGACTCTGGAGCCAGAGAACAACGGAAGGCGCATGAACAGAAAATGAGCAAAACGACGGAACCCTGGTGGAATAATCGGCGCGGCGAGTGGTATGTCATTCTGCAGGGCCTGCTCTTTGCCCTGGTGGTGTTGGGTCCCAAAACAGCGCCGGGACTGCCGGTCTGGTCAGGCCGCTGGACGGCCGGCCTGGCGCTGGCGGGCGTGGCCCTGGTGATTGCAGGCGGACTGTTGAGCGCCAGCGCCGTCTTTCGGCTTGGCTCCAACCTCAGCGCACTCCCCCATCCAGTGGAGGGCGCCAAACTGGTTGCCTCCGGGCCGTACCGATTCGTGCGCCATCCAATCTACGCCGGCATCATTTTGGCGGCGCTGGGTTGGGGCCTGTGCAACCGCAGCACACTCGGCGTGTTCTACGCGGTTCTGCTGTTCGTTTTCTTCGACATCAAGTCGCGTCGTGAGGAGTTTTGGATGCGGCAAAAACTGGCGGATTACGCGGATTACCAGACCCGCGTGCGCAAGCTGATTCCGTTCGTCTACTGAGGTCACAAGAGAGGGCCGCAGCCCTCTCAGAGCATGGGGTGTGTCAGTCCCCAATCTCTGGTTTCCGGTCTCCCATCACCGGTCTCCCATCACCGGTTTACGGCCAGGTCAGCCAGCGTGGCGTTCAACAGCGTGAGGAGCGGCTCGACCGGCGCCAAAACGCCAACGCCCTTCTTGCCCGCGCTGATTTCGATTTGATCGAAGAGGATGGCGGTTTCGTCCACGAACACGTCGTAATGCCGATCGAGGAGGGCCAGGGGCGAAATACCGCCCTTTTCCAGCCCGGTGATGCGCTCTGCCTCTTTGTGCGGCGCCATCTGCATCTTCTTTTCGCCGGCGGCGGCGGCCAGCTTCTTCAGATCGAGCTGGCTGTCGCCAGGCAGCAGGGCCAGGATCGGCTTGGTCGCGGGCCGGTCTGGCAGCGCCACCAGGGTCTTGAAGGTCTGCTCCGGCGGCAGACCAATCGCCGCGGCCACCTCGGCCGCGGACAGGTGCTCCGCCACGTCGTAATAGAATGCGGTGTACGGGATGTTGTGTCCCTCCAGCACGCGCATCGCCAGCGTTTTCTGATTCCTGGACATGGCGCCCGCCGCCTAGCGCCCCAACCACGTGCCCAGGCCGACGCCGGCCAGGACTCCCAGCAGCCCCAGCGCGGTGACGAGGCGCGTGTGGCTGGGGCCGCGCGTGTCGGCCAACGTCTGCGGTTCACCGCCCGACAGGCGCAGCGCATACTCCGGCCGCAGCAGCTCACCCACCACGAAACCCGCGATCAGCCCGCCCACATGCCCGTAATTGTCCACCACGCCGCTGGTGATGCCGTACACCAGGTTGATGCCAAGCACCACCAGCATACTCTGCAGCGCCTGCTTGCCTGACTCGCCGAAGAGAGCGCGATAGCGCCGCAGATAGGCGATGAACGCGCCGAGCAGCCCAAAGATGGCGCCCGAAGCGCCGGCCGAGAGCGAATCGGAAAAGAGGTAGCTGAACAGATTGCCGTACAGGCCGGCCAACAGGTAGATCGCCAGGAAGCGCCCACGGCCAAAAAATTGCTCGACCTGTGGCCCCAGTTGGTACAGAGAAAAGCTGTTCATCAGCAAATGAAGGAGGCCGAAGTGCAGAAACATGGCGCTGAGCAGGCGCCACCATTGCCCGGCGCTGATCAGCTCGTTGAACTTGGCGCCGAAAACCAGCATGAACGCGCCATCTTCGGTGGCGTTGCGCGCGCCGAAGACCGCCGCGCCGATGATTGTCAGGATCAGCCAAATGACGACATTGGCGCCGATCAGGACGTAGGTCCAAAACGGCGAATGGGTGCGCAAGGAAATTCGCCGCGCGCCTGGCGCATCACCAGGGACCGGCGGCTCCGACGGCATCTCTGCTGATGGGGTGGTCATGTTCATAGCTCCACCGGCTTCCAATGGACGCGACACTTTTCCGCCGTGATGATCGCCATGATCTGGCGCGCGGTATCGTCCAGGTGATCTTCGTGATTGACCACGACGTAATCGAATTCGCCCACGCGCTGCTGTTCTTTGCGCGCCGTGGCAATGCGCAGCTTGAGCTGATCTTCCGATTCGGTTTTGCGCCGTCGCAGCCGCAACACCAGTTCATCTTCGGACGGCGCGGTCATGAACACCGTGATCGCGCCCGGCACCAGGCGGCGAATGGTGGCCGCTCCCTGAACATCGATACGCATGACCACGTCGCGGCCGCTGGCAAGCGCGTCACGCACGTGCTTCTTGGGGATGCCCTTATAGTCGCCATAGACCATCGCGTATTCGAGCAGATCATCATTGTCAATCATGGCGGCAAAATCGGCCATCGAAACGAAATGATAATCCACGCCATCGGTTTCGTGGCTGCGCCGGGGTCGCGTGGTGGCAGTCACCACAAAGTAAAATGGCGCGCCCATGCACTTCATGGCGTCGAGCGTGGCGTCCTTGCCCACGCCCGAAGGCCCGCTGATGATGATGAGCATCGGTCGTGGCCGCTGCAAATTGTGATACCACTCCATCAGTTCATCGCTTACCATAAATTCTTGGATTTCCTCAGGTTTCTTCAGGTTTGTTTGGATCGCTTACGTTTTTTCTGGGCCACGACGAAAGGTTGACAGGTTCCCCGCGGCGATTATAATTTCACCATTCGTGTATAACCTGAACTCAACGAGTCGAACATGCCGATCTACGAATATCAATGTCATCAATGCCGCCGACGCGTCAGCATCCTGTGGCGCACCATGTCCGCGGCCGTCAACGGGCAGCCGGTCTGCCCACGCTGCGGCGGCGCCAACCTGAGCCGGTTGATGTCCAAAGTGGCCGTTCTTCGCTCTGAAGAAAGCCGCCTGGACAACCTGGCCGATCCCAGCAGCCTGGGAGACCTGGACGAAAACGATCCCAAATCCCTGGCGCGCTGGATGCGCAAGATGAGCGGCGAAATGGGAGAAGACCTGGGCGATGAATTTCGCGAGGTCGTGGACCGTTTGGAGTCTGGAGAAAATCCGGAGGAGATCGAGAAGAGTATGCCAGACCTGGCCGGGCCGGGCGGCGGCGACGATTTCGGCGTCATGGACTGAGCCGTGACCCAGGCTTGAGGGCCTATGTCACCCGAAACCCTGGCCGCGCCCTGCGCGAGACTGTGCTCTGGTTGACTCCCAACTCAGAATTTCTCGAACCGTTCCACGGTGAACACAAACACGGTGGCCCCGCCGACCGCTACTTCAACCGGAATGGGGATGTGTAATTCTCCCGGTTCCATCACCGGCGGCAGCGGGTTGACATACTGCTTGCGCGTGTGTGAGCCTTCGCGAATCAGACTCAGCGCCTCCTCCAGGCGCTCATCATCCACCCCCAGGATGATCGTCGCGTTGCCTTCACGCAAAAAACCACCCGTGGTGCTGATGACCGTGGCGCCATAGCCGCGCTGCATCAAACGATCCAACAGGCTGCGCGCATCATCGCTCTGCACAATCGCCAACACGAGTTTCATAGTGCGTGCCTCCTCAAGCAATGCTCCTTCCGCCCAGGGCCGTGGCTACCTCTGATCGCATGGCTGCCTGCAGCGCCTCCACCGGCCAGGTGGCGTCCAACACACGCCAGCGCGCAGGCTCGGCGCGGGCCATCTCCAGATAGCCCCAACGCACGCGCTCATGGAAAGCCAACGTTTCCTGTTCCAGACGATTCCACTCCTCGCCCGCGCCGGCGCGCTTGCGCTGTAACCCCACCTCCACCGGCAGGTCCAGGCAAAAGGTCAAATCGGGCTGCAAACCGCCGGTGGCAAAGCGGGTAATCAAGCGCAGGGTTGCCAGGTCGAGCTGGCGTCCGTAGCCCTGGTAGGCAAAGGTGGAATCGGCGTAACGATCGCACAGGATCACCCCGCCGGCCGCCAGATGTGGACGGATGACCTGCGCCACAATCTGCGCACGTGCGGCTGAAAACAGGAGAATTTCGGCCTGCGGCTGCATTTCATGGTGAGCCGTGTCGAGCAGGATGGCGCGCACCCGGTTGCCGATGCTCGTCCCGCCCGGCTCGCGCGTGGCTAACACCGCCTGCCCCTGCGCTCGCAGCCAACCGGCCAGGAGGTGAATCTGCGTGGTCTTGCCGCTGCCCTCCGGCCCTTCGAACGTGATGAACAGGCTCAAGGCTCACTCTCGATAGATGCGCACATGGCGCTGCGGCTCACGGCCAAAGCTGTTGGAAATCAGATTTGCCTCGCGAGCCATTTGATGCTGTTGACGGCGCACGAACGAGGACTGCGGAGACAAGTCCACCGAAGCGGCGCCGCTGAGGACACGCTGAATGGCCTGACTGGTCTCATCCACGGCGAGGGCGAAGCTGTCCACAGGTTGAGTCGGCAGGCCAAAGACATCGGCCAGGCAGGTTTCCATCTGCGTTACCGTGTTGGAACGCAGCACATAGACTGCAATGCCGCGACGCTCTGCCTCAGCAATGGGCTGCGGCTGCTTGCGGTAGTAGTTCTTCAGCGTCACCACGATGTCGGCGTCGCGCAGGTCTTCCACAATCTGCACCGGCACGTGCAGGTTCTGCGCGGCCTGGCGCAGGCGCTGTTGACCTACGCCATACGCATAGATGCGCCGCGTACGCAGGTTGGCGCCATTGTCAGTGGCGCGCGCCGGCGTCATGGGAGTCAACACCGGCTTACCGAAGGCCGTTACGTCATCCTCATCCTCGTCGCCGCCGCGACTGCGAGGCGACCACTGCCCCTGGCGCACCAGGGAACTGCTGGTCGCGCTGGTCTGTGTCCTCTCCACGCGAACCGCGCCATCGGCGTCTCGCCAGCGCAGTTCCGCGGGCAAGGCGCGCGCCCGCAGCAGCGCATCCACGGCCGCGCCCACGTCATGATGGATCAGCAGCCGTTGGCGGTCCTGAATCTCAATCAGAATGTCGAAGGTGGGAGGCGCGCGACGTTCCAGCACCGATTTCTGGGTGCCGCGACGCCGGGCCTCTTCATCGCTCAAGGTCACGCTTTCGATGCCGCCCACCAGGTCTGACAAGGTGGGGTTGAGCAGCAGGTTCTCCAGCGTACCGCCATGCGCGGTGCCAATCAACTGCACGCCGCGTTCGGCAATGGTGCGCGCGGCCACCGCCTCCTGCTCGCGGCCGATCTCATCAATGATGATCACTTCGGGCATGTGGTTTTCCACCGCTTCGATCATCACCTCGTGCTGTAGCGAGGGTGTGGGCACCTGCATCCGTCGCGCCCGGCCAATCGAGGGGTGCGGAATATCGCCGTCGCCGCCAATTTCATTGGAGGTATCCACGATCACCACCCGCTTCTTGTCGGCCAGAACACGCGCCGATTCCCGCAAGAGCGTGGTCTTGCCCACGCCGGGGCGCCCCAACAAGAGGATGCTCTTGCCTGATTCGATGATGATGTCCTCGATGATGTCAATCGTGCCGTACACCGCACGGCCCACCCGGCAGGTCATGCCGATGATGTGGCCCTGGCGATTGCGCAGGCAGGAGATGCGATGCAGTGTGCGCTCGATGCCGGCGCGGTTGTCTTCGGTAAACTCCCCGATGCGGGCAACCACGTCCTGCAGATCAGCGGCGCTCACCTCCTCCTCGCTCAACACCGCCTCGAATTCCATGAAACGGGCTTCGGGCAACCGGCCCAGGTCAAGCACAACCTCCAACAGATCATCGCTGTGGTTCTCGCTGCGCAGGGCTTCCTGGATTCGCTGCGGCAGCACAGTCAACAACGCATTCAGATCATCCGTAATTTTGTATTGACTCATCCTTCGTTTGACTAGTCCTACAATGATTGCATCAGCAATGCCAGCACACCGCTGGCTAATCCCGGCGCAGGCAGCAGCACCGGTTCTGTTTCTCGCACGCGCACGACCAGGTGTTTGACCAGCCGGGTACGGCGCAGGTACGGGCTGAAGCCGCGCGCCTCGAGCATTGCTCGCAGCCCGCCCTGGTAATCACGCAGAGCCAGGTAGAGCGGTCGCGCCCTGCGCTCAGGCTCCATGGCAGCCAGGCACCCGTCCACCAGGCGACCGGCCGTCTGCGCATCGTTGTCGCTGCTCCACAAACGCAGCCAGTGCCCGGCCGGGCCAGAGGCAATCTGTACAGCCGCAGTCAGAGCCTCAGCGCTGCCGATCACATAACCGCGAATATGCCAGCCTGATTCCCACCAGGCCGGCATGAAGCCTTTGCTCTCGCTGGCGGCGGGGCTTTCAGCGTGCTGAACCAACGGCGGCGTCGCCGTGTGATACAGGCGTTGAATTGCCCAGGCATCTTCCTCCTGCTGCCGGCGGATGCCGCTATCCGCCTCAGCCAACCGGGCGCCCGCTGCCCCCTCCAGGCGAAAAATGGTCTCCTGGGTGTAAGGCACAAAGCCCGCCTGGCGCAGAACCTCAGCCTCTCGCCCGTCTGCGGGCGCGCTGGCAAAGACACGCTGCACGCCGTGATGCCCTGCCTCTGACGCCATGTGGGTCAGCAGGCGTATCCAAATCTCTTCTGCCCCTGGCTGCTCACCGGTCAGGGCAGGCGCCAGGACCAGAAGATCGCTTTCGGGCCGTTCGGGCCGCTTGAGCGCCTGCACGAAACCTTGTAACGGCCCATTATCGCCAATTTCCTGCAACACGTAGGTGGCCACGCCAATGCCGCGCCAGGGAAAAGGCGACATCATCGCCACCGTCAACGGATCGCGCGGACGCGTCAAGGCATGGACCATATCCAGACGCTCGGCGTTCGGCGCCAAACGCTGAAGCAGCAGACTGTGACGAAGGCCAAATTGTTCGACCACCCCGTTGAAGGCTCCCTTGACTCGTTGCGGTATCATCCGCAGGAATTTTACACCGCTTCACGTTGCGTCGCAAGAATGATGAGTGCGACGCAGAGCCGCGGCCGGGCGCTGCGGCAACCGGCTCGCTCAGTTCAGAAACAGGTTCCCGGTTGGCCCCACCACCAATCGCTGTTGCGCCGCGGCCGTGCGCAGCATGAAGCGCAAAAGCACCTGTTCTCGGCCAAAAACGGCGCGCTCAACCGCCAGCAGATCGGCCGCGGTGCGCGTTTGTAACAGGACCTGTTTGTCCTCCAACGGCAGTTGCAGCGCAATGGCAACCAGGTAAGCCAGGTCAATAGGGTCATCGGGCATGTCGGTGGTGGAGAAATTGGTCTTATCGTCCTGGCTCAGCATCTCCAGGTAGGACGCGATGCGCGGTCGCAGATACTCAACCAACGGCTTCACCTCGGCCTCACTGGCCGCCATCAGGGGAAAAGCCTCGACCTCGGCTTCCAGGTACGGCTCGTCGTTGAAGAATCGTTGCACGCGAAAACGGCCAGAGCCGGTCGCGATGATGGTCAGCCGACCGTCAGCAAGGGGCTCGACATTGGTGATGTAGGCAAATGTGCCAACCGTGTAGGGCGCCGCTTCCTCGCCCACAGCCGGGCCTTGATGATAGAGCACAATGCCGAACGGCATCCGATCCTGCAGACAGCGGCGCACCATCAGCCGATAGCGATCCTCGAAAATGGTCAAAGGAATGACCATTCCTGGGAACATCACCGTATTCAGTGGAAACAGGGGCAAACGCATGTCATTGACTCCTCTGAGCATGGCCGAGGCTGGCAAATAAGACGGCGCCCGCTGAGCCTTTGGCCGCCGCCCGTCTAGTCATCACCCTCGTCTTCTTCACCCAGGGCCACGTCATTCTTCATGATCTCACGCAGCACGATTGTGGCATAGGCGCCCTTGGGCAGGGTAAAGCGCACCCAAAGGCCGCCGTCGCCGTCGGCAGAAAGTGCGGCGCCGTCCAACTCGATGCGATCGAGCAGCAGGCGCCCCAGGCGCCGGCCGCCATCCACATCGGCCTTCTTGAAAGCAGACGGCGGCAGCGCGGCCTGTTCAAGAATACCCGCCTCCAGGACGGCCGCTTCGGCAGACGCCGCTTTCATCTTGGTCCCAAAGAGCGGCCCGGTAAAGCTGATCTCGCCCGCCTGAAAGCGCGGCTGTTCGCGTTCCAGGTCTTCGACGATGAACAGGCCACCGGTGCTGTGCTTCTTCGCCACATCGCCGGGCAGCAGATGGCTGAACGCGCCCTGGGCAATGCGCTGCTCCAGGTAGCGATTGAACAAATCGGACTGAAACGCCGAGATGAGAAAACGGCGCAGCCAGCGCTGGCGCGGGCCGCGTCCCAGGAGCACTTCACGCCCACGCTCAGCATTATCGCCCTCCTGGCCGAACCGCTGCGCGCCAAAAAAGTTGGGAATGCCGCGGGCCTGCAGCGCGGCCGTTACCGCTTCGGCACGCGGCAGGGCGTCTGGCGTAACATCCGCGATGAAAATGGCAAAACGATTGCCCAACAAATGCCCGGTGCGCAGCTTGTTGCGGTGACGGGTGATCGCATGGACCTCGAAGGGGAGTTCAGCGGCAATGCGTGCGGCCGCGTCCGCCGCGGGAACTCGCAGCAGTGAAAAAGTCTGCGTCGTCAGCGCGTGGCGGTCTTTCAGGCCGGCAAAGCCGACATCGTCCACGTTCAGGTTGAACAGGCGAGCCAGGGCCTGCGCTACGTCGCGCGTGTTCCACCCGCGGCGTGTCAGATTGACGTAGAGATGATCGCCGTCGCCGCTGGCTTCGTAGAGCGGGATCTCTGTGACTACAAAATGCTCAGGCGACTGCTTGAGCGTTCCGCCAATACCAGGCAGATCAGATGTAATAGTTGGTAATGTCATCGGTTGCTTACACCAGGTCAAGATCGGGGTCGGTGTCATTGTAGCGCAGAGCGCCAACGAAAGCAAAGCCAGCCCCAATGCTCGCTTCCGCCGTGACGCCTGGCCTGAGCGTCGCCCTGCCAGGTGCGATTTCAATCGCTGCTGGCATGATTGAGCAGCTTGAGAAACTCGTTGCGCGTCTGCGCGCTGTTGCGAAACGCGCCGCGCATGGCGCTCGTCACCATGCGCGCGTTGGTTTTTTTGACCCCGCGCATGGCCGCGCACAAGTGTACCCCCTCGCATACGACGGCCACGCCGAGCGGGTTGAGCACCTCCTCGATCAAGTCGGCAATCTGCGTAGTCATACGCTCCTGCACCTGCAAGCGCCGCGCATACATCTCGACGATGCGCGGAATCTTGCTCAAGCCAAGCACCTTGCCCCGCGGCAAGTAGGCCACATGCGCCCGCCCCATGAACGGCAGCAGGTGATGTTCGCACAGGCTGTAATAGTCAATGTCCTTTACCACCACCATCTCATCGTAATGCACATCGAAAATGGCGTCATTGATAAGGGCCACGGGGTCCACGTGATAGCCGGCCGTCAGCTCTTCGTACATCTTGGCCACGCGCAGCGGCGTCTTAGCCAGGCCCTGCCGATTTGGATTCTCGCCAATGGCCGTCAAGATGGCGCGAACCGCGCCCTGGATGTCGCTGTCGGCCCACTCTGGCTCATCCTCCACCAGCTCGCTGCGAAAGGCCTCGAAATCATTCACGTTGACCTTCATTGGGTTCACGTTTCTCTCCTCGTTGATGTGAAAGTGTCTATTTGACCGTCTCCAGACGCACATCGTCACGGCGCCAGATGTCAATGTGAGCAGACAAGCGCGCCGCGATAGCTGCCAGAGTTTGCCCCGTCTCCGGATGCACATAGTCGGGCGCCAGGTCTGCCAGCGGACAAGCCACAAACGGCTGGCTCAGGATATCAGGATCAGGGATGCGGCGCTTGCCCACAAGCAAGACCTCATGATTGAAAAGGGCAATGTCAATGTCAATCGTGCGCGGGGCATTTGGATTGGCGCTGCGTGCGCGTCCCAGCGCCTGTTCGATGACGAGAAGTTTCTGCTTGAGCTGCGCCGTCGCCAGGTCGGTGGTCATGAGAACGGCCAGGTTGAGGTAGTTGGGCTGCGCAGAATCGCCGACAGGCAGCGATTCGTAGACCGGGGAGACAGCGATCAGCGAGCCGAGGGAAGCCAGGCGCTGTACGGCCGCGG
>JAYRVL010000035.1:0-13020 GCA_041918575.1 Anaerolineae bacterium
AAAGGGGCGAAAAGATGAATTCTGGTGTTTTGGCGGTTGTTAATGAAGTAACCTTTGAACAAGTAGTTCTGCTTGCTCAACGATTGCGCCCTGTTGACCAAGCTCGTTTAGTGGTTCGGCTTGCACCGAAAGTTGAATGGTTGTTGATGAAAATTGAATCCATTTCTTCATCGCCGTCTCGTATTCCGTTGCGCGGCTTATGGTCCGACTTAGGTACAGCGCCATCAGCAGAGGATATTGACCAAGTGCAACAGGAAATGTGGTCAACTTTTGCAGAGAGTGAGGCATGACAATTCGCGTCGTTGCTGATACTCATGCACTGCTTTGGTATCTTTACAATGATTCTCGCCTGTCCAAAGCGGCAACAGCGTTCATGGATACCATTGATGAGGGTGGTGATCAAATCGCAATCGCCTCGATTACGCTGGCGGAACTGGTATATCTGATCGAGAAGGGGAAGATTGCGTCAACTTCCTTTGAACGTGTCATTGAGATGCTGTCCCAACCGAACGCGACCCTGGTTGAAATCCCCTTTGACCGCGTGGTGGCCGACATGATGCGAAGAATCGAGCGTGACCAGGTTCCAGACCTTCCTGATCGTATCGTTGCTGCTACCGCTTTATCTTTGGGTGTGCCATTGATTAGCCGAGATCGGAAGATTCAGGCATCCATTGTGCCAACCATTTGGTGAGAAACCCGCGTTAGTTCAGGTTATGTATGCGCAGGGCGACCTGACCGGCAACGGCCTGACCGACGTGGTGGATGTGCAGTCCGTCGCTGTGCATTGGGGCGAGACCGTCGCGCAACCGGTCTTCGACCGCTGGTATGACCTGGATGGCGACGGCGCGGTGACGCTGGCGGATGTCGCCATCATCGCCGGCCAGTGGGATGGAGGGTAGACGAAGCGAGGATTTTTTGCCACGAATTTCACGAATTTTCACGAAGGCTGGAGGATGAATTCGTGTCAATTCGTGGCAGGGGATTTTTTGCCGCGAAATAACATATGGGGAGTAATCTGGCGTGTGTTACGGACATGAGTGAGTAGTTATGGACATGACATGAATTTGATAATAACTAGCTGCCTGTGATACAATCAATGGTGTTTAGTTCATCTGTTGCGCCAGACATCACCATGTAGTGTTCCAAGAATTCTATACAATGTTGACGGATTTGCATACGTGCTGAGATCATCTGAGGTTCTTTCAAATGCACCACCTACGTCTTAATCTGTCCATATTCGCTATCGCTGCTGTCGTTCTTTTGCTTTCCGCAGGTCAGATTTCTGTTTCTCAAGCAGACTCGGCCGCTGATTCTCTCAGTCTGCAAGACGCACCACCCGAAACACCCTTCCCGTTTCTCCAGGTTCCACATACAGGCTCACCTCAGTACTATTAGGTTACTCTTTTCAATACAACTGTTCACACCGTCATCATTGACTTGACAGATAGTCGCACAACCTTCGGAATGATGACTGCAGACGGGGCGGCTCCTCCCTGCTGTGATGGTTGGAGTCAAGGCAGATGGTCTGACAATCAAACGCACCTGAAAACAGTTCTCCAAATGTGGAATCTCAGCCAGTTTCCCAAAAAGGTCGCTGCTGTGAATGGGGACTACTTCGTTGACTCAGGTAACGGCGCTCCCATAGGAGAATTCACGCGATGGCATAGTCCGAGTGGTCGAGTTCGGCAGTATCAATATAATGGTGATTTTGCTGCGATGATCGTTAAGGATTGGGATGGAGCCAGATATCCAGTAATCTTCAGAGTCTCACGTCAAGGTGTTGACCCGGGGACCAAACTTGTTATGGGTGGAGGACCCATTATCAAAATCGTAAACGGTCAAGTGCAGTATAACCCGAGTGACGAGACAACGCATTTGGCTCCACCTGCAGGGCGCGGCGCGAATGATAGGAGAGGCAGAACAGCAGCTTGTGTTGATCAAGACACCTGGCACCTTTTCCTTTTGGCTGTACATGAATCCGCCCCTTTTCCGGGCCAGGGTCTGACTGGACTCGAAATGGGAGAGGTCATGAAGGCATGGGGCTGCGAGCGAGGCATGGAATTCGATGGCGGTCCGTCAACTACGATGATCTTCCGCGGACAGGTAAAGGTCGAGAACTGGCCCTTGCCAGGTGAACGTCCGATAGGTGTCTCTTTCTTGGTCGGTTACAACTAAGGAACTTCTCATTCTGCAAGATATGACAATGCTAACACTCAATAAACAGAATCACTATCGAGAATTATACAAACAAGCCAACCCCGATTGGTATTCGAGTGGTGAGTTTTATGAGGCAAAGGTTCGCTACCACATCTCTCAACAAGGCAATTCCCCCAATAGCCTGACTGTCCTGGATTTGGGATGCGGGTGCGGCGGAGTGATGGAGTTGTTCAGTCCACAAGTTTTGTTATCTGTGGGGATAGATCTAGACGTGAAGTCTCTGCACCTGCATCGTGATAGTGTTAGCCGTCTCGTGTCAGGAAACCTAGCATCTCTACCCTTCGACGATGCGGTGTTCGATCTAGTTGTGAGTTCATGGGTTTTGGAACACCTCACAGATCCTGGATCGGTCTTCTCTGAAGTAGCTCGTGTCTTGAAAAAAGAGGGTCATTTTGTATTTCTCACGCCCAACCGCCACAACTTGGTTACGACCCTGAATCGTCTTGTACCTGCTTTGTGGCAAAAATACCTTGTGAAACTGTTCTATGCTCGTTCCGCGATAGACACCTTTCCTGTTGCTTATCAGTCCAATACAATTGGCGAAATCGAGCAATATGCAAAATCCGCTGGGCTAAGACAAGTGACCATTGAGCACATAAGCGACCCCACTTATCTTGCTTTTAGCGATCTGTTGTTTCATCTCAGTGTGTTCATTGAACGCTTGACCCCACGCAGCAATTACGTACACCTCATTGGCGATTATGTAAAACCATAGATTGTCTTGAAAGACGTTGACTACACCAGGCAGTAGTTATGTGCATTTGCGGCTGCGTAACCAGGCGAGGAGGGCATCCGGCGGCCAGGTGTTGATGACGTGCTGCGGCTCGACCCACGCCCGCCGTGCGGTGGCGATGCCGAAAAGCTCTTGCGTCAGGTGCTCCGGGTCGTGCGCGTCGGTGTTGATCGCCAGGCGGATGCCCATCCCGATGGCGCGGCGGGCGGCGATGTCGTCCAGGTCGAGCCGGCTGGGATTGGCGTTGATCTCCAGCGCGACGCCGCTCTGAGCGGCCGCGGCCAGGATGGCGTCCATGTCCAGGTCCGCGCCCTCGCGGTCAGGAATCAGGCGGCCGGTGGGGTGGCCGATGATGTCCACGTGCGGGTTGCGCACCGCGTTGAGCAGCCGCGCGGTCACCTGGTCGCGGGGTTGACGCAGGCTGGTGTGCAGGGAGGCCACGACGATGTCGAACTGCGCCAGCACCTCATCGCTGTAGTCGAGCGAGCCATCCGCGCGAATTTCCACCTCGGCGCCCTGCAGAAGGCGCAGCGAATCGCCCACTTCCTGCTGCACCACGTCTATCTCCGCGCGCTGACGCGCAATGTCCTCCACCTTCAGGCCGCCGGTGATGCCCAGCCCGCCCGAATGATCGGTGACGGCAAGCACCTGCAGACCATGCGCCCGCGCGGCCAGGGCCATCTCGCGGATCGAGGCCCGGCCATCGCTCCAGTTCGAATGGCTGTGCAGCTCTGCGCGACGCTGACCCGGCGTAATCAGCCTGGGCAGGCGGCCGGCCAGCGCGGCCTGAATCTCGCCGCGGTCCCCGCGCAGCTCCGGCGCAATCCACGGCAGGCCGAGCGCGGCGTACACCTCTTCCTCGTTGGCGCACAGGATTTCGCGGCCGTCCGCGGCCGTCAAGGCCTGGTCCGACAGCGACAGGCCGCGGTCGAGGGCCAGTTGGCGCAGGCGCACGTTGTGCTCTTTGGAGCCGGTGGCGTACTGCAGCGCGGTGCCGAAGCGTTCGGGGGAGTGTACCCACAGTTGCGCACGCAGGCCGTTGACGAATTCTACGCTGGACTTGGTGCTGCCCTGACCGAGGATGCGCGCCACGCCTGGCTGGCTGACGAACGTCTGCATGACCGCCGCGGAATCGGCCGCGGCCACCAGCAGATCGAGATCGCCCACGGTGGCTTTCATGCGGCGCAGGCTGCCGCCCAGGGCTGCGTTCACCACGCCCGGCGCGGCGCGCAGACCGGCCAGCATGCGCAGGGCGGCCGGCAGGGCCACGCCCAGCGGGGTGCGGCCGCTACGCCGGCGCAGCGATTCCAGTCCCGCCAGGATTTTGGCCTCCGATTTGGCGCCCATGCCGGCCAGGCTGCGCAGTTGACCGCCGGCCGCCGCGGCTTCCAACTGCGCCAGAGTGGTGATGCCCAGGCTGCGCCAGAAGAGGGCGATCTTCTTCGGCCCCAAATCGGGTACGCGCAGCAGTTCGGCCAGGGTCGGCGGCACTTCGGCCTGCAGCCGTTCCAGGAAGCCGAGCTGACCGGTGCGCAGCAGTTCGTCCATTTTCTCGGCAATGGCTTTGCCCACGCCCGGCACCTCACGCAGTTTGCCTTCGCGCCAGACATCGGCGATGTCACGACCCAGGGTTTCCAGGCTGTCGGCCACTTTGCGGTAGGCCAGGGTGACGTAGATGACTTCGCCCTGGATGTCGAGCAGGTCGGCGATCAGGCGAAAGGTGTTGGCGAGTTCGTGGTTGGTCATAGGTTTATCTGTTTTCAGAGGTCGTTGAGGTGGTCGGCGCGGTCGTGGTAGTGCAGGCGCCAGGTTTCGCGGCGCGGGTGCTCCACGTATTCGAATTGGGTGATGCCGGTGTTGCGCAGCCAGACCTCACAGCGACGCCACGGCCCCACGTTGAAGATGTGGTCGAAGGCGGCCTCGACGACGCCGCCGTGACAGACCGCGACGACGGTCTGCTGCCGGTGACGCTGCACGATTTCCTCCAGGAAGGAGCCGACGCGTGTGCGGAAGTGCATCCAGCTCTCGCCCTCGCCCATCGCCGGGGTGATCGAGTTGAAAGGGCGCTCGCTGCCCCAGTAATCGGCGTAGTCACGCGGCAGGTCATCGTTCGGATAGGGGGAATGGTCGAGGCGGTTGTTGCCGATCTCACGCAGGCGGTCCTCGCGCTGCAAGGTGATGTTGTAGGCGGCGCGGAGCGGCTCAGCCGTTTCCAGCGCGCGGCGCATGGTGCTACAATAAAGGATGTCCATCGTGGGGAGTTTGGTGGGCAGCCAGTGGGCCAGGGCCGCAGCCTGGCGTTGGCCCAGCTCGGTCAAGCCTTCGTCCGTATTGCCCTGGTTCCAGTCCTCCAGGTTGACCAGGCTTTGCCCGTGTCGTATCATGAAAAGACGCATTGATTTCTACCTTTCGTTGCGAGTGTGTCTTTTCAGTGTAGACGCCTGGCGATGATTGTCAAATCGCGGCGCTGCGGTGCAGCAGTTCCAAACGTAGCACACATTCAACCACAAAGAGCACTCTGGCTCGAATGACGGCCATTCCCAGCCAGCGGGAGTTCCAAACGTAGCACACATTCAACCACAAAGAGCACAGAGAACACAAAGAAACGGCAGATCAGGCGCAAATCGGCAACTTCTCTGCGTTCTTTGTGATCTCTGTGGTAAAAAACCAGGCTACATTTGGAACTGCTGGCTGCGGTGAGAGTGGGCTTGGTGACTCCAGGCTGCGGCCGCGAGTCCAAGTGATGGCGGCTTGTAAGAATTTTTTTCCCGTATAGTTTCAAGCACGTGAGGGATGTCATGCAACGATTTCAAGATCAGATTGTGGTGGTGACCGGCGCGTCGAGCGGCATCGGCCGCGAGTTGGCGCGTGCGTTCAGCGGTGAAGGGGCCACGGTGGTGCTGGCCGCCCGTTCCGTGAACGCGCTGGAGCAGTTGGCGGCCGAGCTGAGAGTCGCGGGCGGTCAGGCGTTGGTGGTGCCGACCGATGTGCGCGACTACGGCCAGATCGAGCGCCTGATGCATGTCACGCAGGAGACGTTCGGCCGTCTCGATGTCCTGGTCAACAATGCCGGCCAGGGCTTGGGCGTGTGGGCCAAGGATCTGACGATGGGGCCGGTGGAGGATCTCTTCCGCACCAATCTGTTTGGGCTGATCTACGCGACGCGGCTGGCGCTGCCCGGCATGATTGCCCGGCGGCAGGGCCTCATCATCAACGTTTCATCGGTGGCCGGCAAGGTGGGCACGCCCAGCGACAGCATCTATGCGGCCAGCAAGTTTGCGGTCAACGGCTTTTCACAGGGGCTGCGCGCGGAAGTGGCGCAGCACAACGTGCGTGTGCTGACGGTTTGTCCGTTCTTCACCAGCGGCACCGGCTTCAGTCAAAACGTGGCCGGGCGTGGCTTCGAGCCGCGCAATCCGCTGCGCCGCATGAGCGCTCGCCGCGTGGCCGAGCTGACGCTGGATGCGGCCGCGCGCGGCAGGCATGAGCTTGTTTTGACGCGCACGGCTCGCTTCGCCGTGTTCTTGAACCACACCCTGCCCGGCGTGTTCGATTGGGGATTGGCGATGGGCGCGAGGTTTTTGAGGAGGAGATAGCCGGTGAGCGGAGATCGGAGAATGGTGGTTGTGGCCGGGGGGGGGTGGCTGGGGCGGCCACAGTTGATCCGTGCACCTCATCCGGTTTAGCGGTCGAGCTGCGTATCTTCCCAGGAGACCGGGTCTTCCAATGGTTCCAGGTGCGTCAAGATGGTGACGCCGGTCAGCGCCTCGCGCACTTCCTGCTCCACTTGCTCCAGCAGTTGATGGCCCTGCGACACGGTCCACTCGCCCGGCACCAGGACATGCACCGACATGAAACGCCGTGCGGCGGCCTGGCGTGTGCGCAGGGCATGGAACTGCACCCCCTGCGCCCGGTAGCGGTCCAGGATGGCTGTGATCACGCTGCGCTCTGGCGCCGGCCAGGCCGTGTCCAACAGGCCAAGCGCCGAGCGCCGCACCAATTGCACGCCTGACCAGACGATGTTGAGCGCCACCACAAAGGCGATGATGGGGTCGAGACGCTCCCAGCCGGTCAGCGCGACCGCGGCGATGCCGACCACGACCCCGACCGAGGTCCAGACGTCGGTCAGGAGATGCTGAGCATCGGCTTCCAGGGTGATCGAGCCGTAGCGCCGGCCGGCCCGGCGCAAGACCAGCGCCACCGCCAGGTTGATGAGCGACGCCAGCAGCGAAATACCCACGCCCAATTCTACGCCTTGCAGGGGCTGTGGGGCGAAGAACCGATTCCACGCGCTGACGCCGATGCTGAGCGCGGCCACCAGGATCAGCGCGCCTTCGACGCCGCTGCTGAAATACTCCGCCTTATCGTGCCCGTAGAGGTGATCCTCATCGGGCGGCCGGGCCGCAACCACCAGCATGGCCAGCGCCATCAGCGCCGCGGCCAGGTTGACCAGCGATTCCAGGGCATCGGACAAGAGACCGACCGAGCCGGTGATCCCATAGGCGGCCATCTTGAGGCCGATGGTCACCGCGGCCGCGGCAATCGAGAGCCAGGCAAAGCGCGTCAGCGAAGGTCTGGGCATGATTCGTCCTTTCACGCCTGTCTCGAACGCATGCGTTTTTTGCTCAACGACATGTTGCAGACGTAACAGGTGGAACGCACCGCCAGGTCGGTGGGAACGGTGCAGATTCGGCAAGGGCCGAGGCGCCCCTGGCGCAGGGATGTGATTTGCCGCTGGCCGAGCTGGCCGGGATGGATCGTATCGGCCAGGACAAGGGCATCCTCCGGGCACGCGGCCTGGCAAATGCCGCAGTTCACGCAATCGGCGGCGATGAAACTCAAGTCGAACACGGTGACAGGCGGGGCGTCCTCCGCGTCCGTTGCGGGCGCCTGTGTGTGCGTGGTCCAACGGATGGCGGCCGTGGGGCAGAAGCGGCCGCACAGCCCGCACGCGCTGCAAGCAGCGCTGATTTGCACTGCGGCCCAGGGCAGGTCGTCGGCCGACAGCGCCGCGCTCACCGGCGGGCCGAGCCGCGCCGCCGCCGCGGTCAGATGACGGCGTTGGTAGGGCAATTCGACCTCACGCGGCTGCGGCTCCCCGGCCAACGGCTGCAGCGGCGCCAGCGCCTCGAGCGCCACACTGCTCAGCATCTGCGTGGCTTTGGTGCGCAGAAAGGTCAGGAATTCGCGCCGCGAATAGGGGGGCTGCTGACCAGAAAAGACATCCACCCGATGCGGGCGCGCCAGCGCCGCCGGTTCGGTGACCTGCGTGCGCAGTTCGACGGGGTGCTGCCAGGCTGCCAACACCTGGTTGGCCTGCATGACCGTTTCATGCAGGATGGGCAGCGCCTGGCCTAACGGACAGGCTGCACAGCCGCTGTCGTTCAGCCACAGATTGCGTTGGCGGGGCTGCGCCAGGTCGAGCAGTTCAGCCAGCGCAAGAGCGGCCAGGCAGCGGCCGGTCTGCACCACCGCCTCGACCGGCGCGGCGGTGCGATCCTCCTGGCGATTGGTCGGGCAGGTCAATTCCAGGGCGCGGCTGGCCAGGGGCGCGGCCGCATCCAGCAGGCGCTTGTCGGTTTGCGCTTGGCCGGACGTGGTGAAGACCCCCGTCGGGCAGGCATGCAGGCAGACGCCGCAGCGCAGGCAGGTCTCCGCGGCGAGATGCGCCAGCGCGCCCTGCACTGTAATGGCAGCAGCCGGACAGGCGTCGGCGCACAGACGGCAGTTGGCCGCTCTGAAGCGCTGATTGAGACACCGGCCGGCATCGCAGGCCGGCGTGTCGTCGCCGATGGTGGAGAGCAGGGTGGAGAGCAGGGTCAGATCAGGCATGTATTTCTGGCATTCGACAATGATCTTTCGCGGCCGATGCGCAGGAAACCACTGCGCAGGGTGGCGCGCCGGTTGATTGTAACACAGCAGCCGCAGGCCGGTCAAAGAGCAGAGCAACCGCCGCCGCATAAATGCGGGGCGCAAGGGCGTGCTGCCGCCAGGTTGGCCTGCGCCGCCCGGCGGCGCGCCCGTCAGGTGCGATTTCAATCGCGCGCAGATTGGAAAAAGGTTGACAAAATGCCGTTTGTGTGTTAATATATGAATAGTTATTCATACGTTTGTGGGCGGAATGAAACGATGACTGCCGATACAGATAACGAAGTGGATCTTCACCCCCTGGAGCAAGCGGTTTCACTGCTGGCGCCTGAACAAGCGGCGCGGCTGGCCGATCTGTTCAAGGCGCTGAGCGATCCGACGCGGGTGCGCTTGATGGCAGCCTTGACGCAGACGCCGGAGCTGTGCGTGAGCGATTTGAGCGCCCTGCTGGAGATGGAGCAATCCGCGGTTTCGCATCAACTGGCCTATCTGCGCGCGATGCGCCTGCTGCGCATGCGCCGGGCGGGCCGCCACAATTTTTATGCCCTGGACGACGACCACATCTTGCGCCTGTTCGAGCAGGGCCTCGATCACGTGCGCCACGGGTAAACTCATGCAAAAGCTCGAACTCGACCTGCCGGTCCTTTTGCCGGCCAACGACGACTGCACCCCCTGCACCGAACGCTTGCTGGATGTATTGCGCCAGCGCGAGGGCATCTTCGACGCGCATCTCGATCGCGGCAGCGGGCGCACGGCTCAACTTTGCCTGCACTATGACCCGGGCCGGGTCAGTGTGGCCGCGGTGGAACAGCACGCGCGCGAGGCCGGGGTGACGGTGCAGCAACGCTACCGTCATCGTGAGCTGAGCATTGCTGGCATGGACTGCGCGGACTGCGCCTTGAAGCTGGAGCGCGGGGTAGGGCAGTTGAACGGCGTGCTGCAGGCAACCGTCAACTACACGGCCGGCAAGATGTGGGTGGAGTACGACGCCGACGCGATTGACCAGGGCGCCATTGCCGGGCGCGTTCAACGCCTCGGTTACCGACTGCAGGAGCCTGTGAGCGCCGCGGCCGTGCGTGAAGCGCCCGCGCCCGCGTTCATGCGTTTTCTCACCGGACATCCGCGCGATGTCTCCACGCTGCTGGCCGGCCTGCTGCTGCTGCTGACGGCCGCGCTGACGCTGGCCGGCGCGGCCGGCGGACTGGTCAACGCGGTCGCCATCCTGGCAACCGTCGTGGGCGGCTGGTTCGTGGCGCGGCGCGGGCTGATCACGCTGTGGATCAACCGCGAGCTGGACATGAACTTCCTCATGACCGCGGCCGCGCTGGGCGCGCTGTTCATCGGTGAGCTGGCGGAAGCGGCGCTGGTGATGTTCCTCTTCAGCCTGGGTGAAACCCTGGAAGCCTACACGATGGATCGCGCCCGCCAGAGCATCCGCAGCCTGTTGACCCTGGCCCCGGCCACTGCCACGCGACTGAGCGGCTGCTTGGACTGCGAGGAGCACCTGAACCAGAACGGCTACAACGGCGGCATCTGTCCGTTCTGCGCGCAGCACGAGACGCGCGTGCCGGTGGCCGAACTGGTCGTGGGCGACACGATCCTGGTCAAGGCCGGTGAGCGTATTGCCATGGACGGCGTGGTCATCGCGGGCAGTTCGGCGGTCAACCAGGCTTCGGTCACCGGTGAGAGTGTGCCGGTGGAAAAGGGGCCGGGCGCGGAGCTTTTCGCGGGCACGCTCAACGGCAGCGGCGCGCTGGAGGTGCGGGTGACGCGGCTGGCCGCGGATAACACGATCAGCCGGTTGATTCACCTGGTGGAGCAGGCGCAGGCGCAGAAGGCGCCCACGCAGCGCTGGGTTGACCGCTTTGCGCGCGTCTACACGCCGGCGGTTGTCCTGGCCGCGGTGGTGATTGCGACCGCGCCGCCCCTGCTGGCCGGGCAGCCATTCTGGAACCTGGCCGACGGCACGCATGGCTGGCTCTACCGCGCGCTGACCATGCTGGTAATTGCCTGCCCGTGCGCGCTGGTGATCTCCACGCCGGTCAGCATTGTCAGCGCGATCAGCCGGGCCGCGCAGCTAGGCATTTTGGTCAAGGGCGGCGCTTACCTGGAAGCGGTCGGGCGCCTGGACGTCGTGGCGTTCGACAAGACCGGCACGCTGACTCAGGGCAGGCCCATCCTGACCGATGTGGCGCTCGATCCGGCCGCGGGGATGACGGCTGACGGCCTGGTGGGCCTGGCCGCGGCCATCGAAAGCCGTTCCGAGCACCCGTTGGCGCAGGCGGTGGTGGCGGCCGCGGCCGAGCGGGGGATCAGCGTCGCGCCGGCGCTGGCTGTGCAGGCGCTCAGCGGCCGCGGCGCGTCCGGGCAGGTACACGGGGAAACGGTGCTGGTGGGCAATGCCGCGCTCTTTGCGGATCATGGGCAGGCGCTGCCCCCTGGCCTGACCCAGGCGGTGGCGGATCTGGAGGCGGCCGGGAAGACGGTGATGCTGGTGGGGCGGGCGTCTGGCGTGGCGCTGGGGCTGCTGGCCGTGGCGGATACGGTGCGGCCCGACGCGCGCGAGGCGCTGGCCGGCCTGAAACGCGCCGGCGTGAGGTTGACGGTAATGTTGACCGGAGATAACGAGCGCACAGCGCAGGCGATCGCCGGGCAGGCCGGGGTAGATGAGGTCAGGGCTAATTTGAGGCCCGAACAAAAAGTGAAGGCGCTGGAAGCGCTGCTGATTGAACATGGCCGCGTGGCGATGGTAGGAGACGGCGTCAACGATGCGCCGGCCCTGGCGCGCGCGTCGGTTGGCGTGGCGATGGGCGGGGCCGGCAGCGATCAGGCGCTGGAGACGGCCGATGTGGTGCTGCTGGGCGATGATCTGCGCAAACTGCCAACGCTGATCGCCCTGAGCCGGCGCGCCTGGCGCGTCGTGCGCCAGAACATCGCGCTGAGCCTGGGCATCAAGGCGGTTTTCATGGCGCTGGCCCTGCTGGGCGTCGCCACGCTGTGGATGGCCGTTTTCGCGGATATGGGCGCGTCGTTGATCGTGATCTTCAACGGGATGCGGCTTTTGCGTGGCGCAGGGAACGAATGAAGCGCAGGTTGTAAGGCTGCGCGGGTGATTGCTTCGATCACGTCTTAGTCAACGGGCAGTCTTGTCTGCCCACATTCTCAGGAGGTTGTACCATGTATTCCGTGTATGGGTTCATTGTTCTGTTGCTGTTCGTTCTGGCCTCGTCGGCCATCAAAATTGTGCAGGAGTACGAGCGCGGCGTCATCTTCCGCTTGGGGCGGCTGATCGGCGCCAAGGGGCCGGGCCTGTTCCTGATCATCCCCTTTGTAGATCGTTTCGTCAAGGTAGATCTGCGCACGATCACGCTGGATGTGCCCGCACAGGAGGCCATTACCAAAGACAACATCACCGTCAAGGTGAATGCGGTGGTCTACTTCCGGGTCATTGACCCCTCGGCGTCGGTGGTCAATGTGGAGGACTATCGCCGGGCCACCTGGAACATTGCCCAGACCACGCTGCGCAACGTGTTGGGTCAATCGGAACTGGACGAGTTGCTGCAGCACCGCGAAAGTATCAACGCCAAGCTGCAACGGATCATTGACGAGGCGACCGAGCCGTGGGGCGTCAAGGTCTCTATTGTGGAAGTCAAGGATGTGGAACTGCCGCAGACGATGCAGCGGGCCATGGCGCGGCAGGCCGAGGCCGAGCGCGAGAAGCGCGCCAAGATCATCCATGCCGAGGGTGAATTCCAGGCTGCGGTGCAGTTGCGCAATGCCGCCAGGACCATGTCAGACGAACCGACAGCGATCCAACTGCGCTATCTGCAGACGCTGACCGAAATTGCGGTGGAGAAGAATTCGACGATCATCTTCCCGGTGCCGATTGATCTGTTGACCATCGTGCGTAACATGGTGACGGCGCTGCCGGCCGCCAGCGCGCCGGTTAGCGGGGATGAGGCATAGGCGCAGGGGAACCGCGAAGGCGCGAAGGGTGTCTGGGCGTCTGGGCGGTTGCGGTGGAAACAAGTCGTTGCATTGAAGATGCCGCGAAAAAGCGGTCGTTGTTTGCGTTAGGCATCGGTAGAGGCGTAAGGCATGAACGGCTGGTTGCAACGCAACTTCAGGATATTGGCGCTGGCGCTGCTGTGGCTGCTCAGCCTGGGCGGCGCGGCTTTGCTGGCGCGCCGCCCGGCGCCGGC
>JAYRVL010000036.1:0-3703 GCA_041918575.1 Anaerolineae bacterium
CAACGGCTGCACGCACCACGCCCAGCGCGGTGCCGTAATCCACAGCGGCCAATGAACCGGTATTGCAGTGGTGTAGGATGTTGGCGCCCTGGGGAATCACCGCCGCGCCGAACGCGCCCATGCGCCGGTTGATCTCCACATCTTCATTGGCCAGGCGCTCCGCCTCAACCAGCAGGCTGCTGCGAAGGTCATCGGGGTTGGGCAAAACCAGGCGACGCGCCAGGTCGAGCAGGCGCCCGGTGGCCCAACTGAGGTTGACGGCGGTGGGGCGGGCGGCATCGAGCAGTGTTTTGGCGGCTTGCAGATCCACCAACAGGCTGTCACGGGTCAGCGCCGGGCTTTGGAAGGCGGCCAGCGCCATGCCGTAGCCGCCGGCTGCGCCAATGGCCGGCGCGCCGCGGATCGTCATATTCTGAATCGCCTCAGCAACGCCGCGATAGTCGCCAAATTCGGGCAGTTCCAGCCGGTGCGGAAGCAGGCGTTGGTCAATCATCTGAACGGTGCGGTTGTTGCTATTCCACCAAATCGTGCGCATCAGTGCTCCCATGATTCATCCAGTCAGGCAAAAAAAGGCGCCCCTGGCAATGGCCAGCAGGCGCAAAAAGAATCGAGAGCACACTCTCATCTTTCAGGCGAGCGTAGCCTACACTCCCTGCCGGAATTGGCACCAGCGAAAATCACAGGTTGCCGGAGGTTCAACGGGCCGCTCCCTCCCCTCCTCTGGATGAGTTTCCAGTTCTAAATTGTCACGAGCCTGGCGATAGTAACACAGGCCACCACTTTTGTCAAAACGATTATTCAGCAAATTGCGAGAGGGCATGGCGCAATCGCTCCTCGACGCCGCTGATTTCGCGGGGGATACGCTGCACCGCACGCTGCGCTTCGACGACGCTGTAGCCGAGGCTGGTCAGAGCATCAATTACCTCCGCATCCGCCGCCGTCATCGCCAGCAGTTCCTCGGTGGCCGCCACCCCGCCCATGCGATCCTTGAGCGTCATGACGATCTTCTCAGCCGTTCTCTTGCCCACGCCGGGCACGCGCGCCAAGATGCCGGGTTGTTCCTGGCTGACGGCCAACCGGATGGCCTCGGGGGACATGGCCGACAGGAGGGTGAGCGCGCCTTTTGGCCCCACACCGGGTACGGTCAGCAGCAGGTGGAACAGATCGAGCGCTTCTTCGCCGGTAAAGCCAAACAGGCTGAGGTTATCCTCACGCACCTGCAAGTGGGTGTGCAGGGTGATTTCTTCCACCGTGCGCGTGCTCACCAGGACATCCGCAGGCACGAAGACCTTGAAGCCAACCCCGGCCACGTCCACGATCAGATAGTCCTTGCCGCGTGCCACAACCTGTCCACGCAGACGAGCAATCATTTCCTCTCCTCCGTCACTGCTCAGTCGGCCGATCGTGGCCAGCGAGAGCGATTGATGAAAATTGAAAAAATGAGCGTACAACCGCTTCAGGGGAATTAAGGCTGATCTGCATTGTACGGTTCAATTCCAAAAAAGCATAAATCGCGTCTGAATGGCGCGTCAGCGTCAGCGGACGTGACGGCCGGGCGTCCACCTGCGTGGGCGCGCTGTCGGTCGGCGAGCGCTAGGCGGCGGCTCATTCCGAGCCAGGGTTTTCGTTGAACCGATAACCGGCGCCGCGCACGGTCAGGATATGGGTGGGTTTGGAGGCGTTTTCTTCGATTTTTTCGCGCAAACGGCGGATGCCAACCTCTACCAGGTTGGTCCCGCCCATCACATCATAGCCCCACACATCGCGAAAGAGCTGTTCTTTGGAGGTCGGCTGGCCGGCCCGCGTCATCAGATAGGCCAACAGTTGATACTCGATCGGCGTCAGATGGATCGGCTCGCCCTCCACCATGACCTGGTGCAGGCTGGTGTTGAGCATTACACGGCCAATATGAAAAATCTGCGTGACCGGCGCCGGCTCGGTCCATTCAACCCGGCGCAGAACTGCCTGGATGCGCGCGTCCACTTCCTTGAAGGCAAATGGTTTGGTGATGTAGTCATCCGCGCCCAACTCGAACCCGTGTACGACGTCGTCCACGCTGCCCAGGGCGGTCAGCATGATGATGGGAATGTCGGAGCGACTGCGGATCTCCTCGCACGTTCGGAATCCATCCATGCGCGGCATCATGACATCCAGAATGACCAGGTCAACCGGTGTCTTCTCGAACAGTTGGATCGCCTCCACGCCATCGGCGGCGGCAAGAACGGTATGGCCGTGAGTTTCGAGCGACAATCGAATCAGGTTTCGCAAAGGCGCTTCGTCTTCGGCCAGTAAGATGCGACAGTGGCGCTGAACGTCTGAGGCGGTCTTTGGTGCCATGAGACTTTTCTCCTCGCTGTCTCTACGCGCGTGCAAGCAGCGTATTGAATCGCACTGAATGATGATGGCAAACGGCGATGGCAATGGCATCGGCCGCGTCATCCGGTTGAGGGATCTCTTGCAGGTTCAACAGCAACCGGACCATCTGTTGCACCTGGGCCTTGCCCGCTCCCCCGTAGCCCGCAATGGCTTGTTTCACCATCTGCGGCTTGTACTCGAACACTGGAATCTCCGCCTCGGCAGCGGCCAGCAGCACAACCCCTCGCGCCTGTCCCACCGCGATCGCCGTCGTGACATTGCGGCTGAAGAAAAGCTCCTCCACCGCCACCGCTTCGGGATGAAATTGATTGATAATGCTCGACAATTGCCGGTAAATCGAACGCAGGCGCACCGGCATGGCCTGGGCCGGCGTCGTCAAGATCGCGCCCGCAGCCACCAGACTCAACACGCCCTCCGCATCAGCCACCACCCCATACCCTGTCGTCGCCGTGCCGGGATCAATCCCAAGAATCAACAACCCCTACACCCCGCTCCCCTGCAGCTCTTCACGCTCCGGCCTCCGCCCCCACTCCTACTTCCTACTCCCTACTTCCCTACTTCCTACTTCCCTACTTCCCTACTTCCTACTCCCCTACTCCCCTACTCCCCTACTCCCCTACTCCCTACTTCCTACTCCCTACTTCCTACTTCCTACTCCCTCATTCCTGCTCCATCGCGGCCAGCGCCTCATCCGTCACCTCCAGATTCGAGTAGACCTTCGTCACATCGTCCAACTCTTCGAGGTTCTCGATCAAGTGCATGACCTGCACCGCATCGGGCGGATCAAGGGCCACGGTTGCTTTGGGCGCCATGATCATTTCGAAGGCGGTGATGTGCAGGTGCTGCTTGTTCAGCGCCTCGCGCACCAGTTGAAGATCGCCGGGATTGGTGTAAATATCGGCCTCGCCGTCGCCAAACTGAATATCATCGGCGCCGGCCTCCAGCGCAATTTCGAAGAGCTGATCCTCCGCCTTTCCCTGCGTCTCGATGGCAATATGTCCACGCATGTCGAACTGCCAGGCCACGGAGCCGGCCTCGCCCAGGTTGCCATTGGCGCGCGTAAACAGACGGCGAACATCGCTCAATGTGCGCAAGCGATTGTCGGTCACCACCTGCAGCAGCAAAGCGATGCCGTGCGGCCCGTAACCTTCGTAGAGCAGTTCTTCCAGCTCCGTATCCTTGTCCGCGCCAGAACCGCGCCTGACCGCGCGCTCAATGTTGTCGCGGGGCATGGCGTTGGCTTTGGCTTGATCCACCGCCAGTCGCAGCTTGAAATTGTACTCAGGATCGCCGCCCTCGCGCGCAGCAATCGTAATCTGACGGGCCA
>JAYRVL010000037.1:0-3093 GCA_041918575.1 Anaerolineae bacterium
GGCGAAGGCCGCCGCGGCCCGCGGCTGGCAAGTGCGCGCCCTGCGCCGTCGGCCGCAGGCGGTCGGCGCGATTGGCGATGTGCCGGTTGAATGGTGGTCAGGCGATCTGGCCGACCGCGCCAGCTTGACCGCGGCCATGCACGGCTGCGAGGTGGTGTTTCACGCGGCCGGCGCCTATCCGAATGGCGCGCTGTCGCTCGACCTGGCCCTGGCCGCCAGGCAGTCTGCGGAGACGGGCAGCGTCGTGACGATGGCCATGCGCCGCCTGGCTTTTAGTGACTAACAAACTTGACTTTTGGTTTCATGTCTCTATAATTCACCCATCCTTACTGCCAATCCCAGATTGAAATCGAATAGGCCATCCCTCGTCCAGAAAAGGAGGTGACTGCGCACACAACGTTCGACCCTTGATGTCGCTTGAAGTCATGCAATCCCAAATTCACCCTCACGGAGGAGAACCGATGTCACGTAAACTCATCCCTGTTTTGTTGATCCTGGCTGTCGTGCTCACCGCCTGCAGTAATCCGAGCGCGCCGCAAACGGTCGAAGTCACGCGTGTCGTCGAAGTGACACGCATGGTTGAGGTCACCCGCGTGGTCGAAGTGCCCGCGGCTACCGCCGCGCCGGCGACCCCGGCGCCGACTGCGCCCGGCTTTGGCGTTACGCTCAAGAAGATCACCGAGCGCGGCAAGCTGATCTGCGGCGTCAACTCGCAGGTGCCCGGCTTTGGCTTCGTTGATTCATCGGGCGCCTATGCCGGTTTCGACATTGACTTCTGCAAGGCCCTGGCAGCCGCCATCTTCAATGATGTCAGCAAGATCGAGTATCGTCCCGTCACCGCAGAGCAGCGCTTCCCGGCCCTGCAAAGCGGTGAAATTGATGTGCTCATCCGCAACACCACCTGGACCCTGGTGCGCGACACCGACAACGGCGGTAATTTCGTCGCCACCACCTTCTATGACGGCCAGGGCATGATGGCGCCCAAGAGTCTCGGCGCCACCAAGCTGGAAGACCTTGCCAGCGGCACCATCTGCGTGCAGAAGGGCACCACCACCGAACTCAACCTGGCCGACCAAATGACGGCCCGTAACATCAAGTACACCCCGGCCGTCTTCGACGACGCCAATTCCACCTTTGCCGCCTACTCCGAAGGCCGCTGCGACGCCGTCACTACCGACAAGTCGGGCCTCATCTCCCGGCGCTCGGTTCTGGCCAACCCTGACGACCACGTCATCCTCGATGTCACCATGTCCAAGGAGCCACTCGGCCCCATGGTGCGCCAGGGCGACGACCAGTGGTTCGACATTGTGCAGTGGGCCATCTTCGCCACGATTTCGGCCGAAGAACTTGGCGTGACCAGCACCAATGTGGCCGACATGGCCGCCAACCCCAAGACGCCGGAGATGCGGCGCTTGTTGGGCGCGGACGAGAAGGTTGACCTGGGCGCTAAGCTCGGCCTCAGCAAAGACTGGGCGGTCAATGTCATCAAGGCGGTTGGCAACTATAGCGAAATCTACGATCGCAATCTCGGCCCCGCCACCAAGACGGCCATTCCCCGCGGCCTGAACAATCTGTACACCAACGGCGGCGTCCTCTACAGCCCACCGTTCCGCTGATTCTTGATCCATCCTGCCAGGAAGCCCATGGCCGGCCGGCCACAGGCTTCCTGGTTCGTTCCGCATACGGTGAACCACCATGTCCGCTCAACCATCGCCTGATCGTCCGGCCCTCAGTGGTTCGTTTTGGCGCGACGAGCGCTTTCTCAGGATTGCCACCCAGGTCCTGGTGCTGATCCTCATCGTCGGCTTTGCGGCCATCCTGACGCGCAACATGGTCTCCTCCCTGCGCAAGCAGGGCATCGCCCTCGGCTTCAACTTCCTGGGCGATTCCGCCGGCTTCGACATCGGCGAGATGCTGATCCCCTACACCAACACCGATACCTTCAGTCGCGCCCTGCAGGTGGGCCTGCTCAACACCCTGGTGATCTGCGCGGTGGGCATCGCGCTCTCCACGGCGCTCGGCATCCTCGTCGGCCTGGCTCGCCTGTCCGAAAATTTTCTCGTCAATCGCCTGGCGCGCCTCTTTGTCGAAGCCATGCGCAATGTGCCCCTGCTGGTGCTGCTCATTTTCATTTACACCGGCATGTTCCTCAAACTGCCCCGCGTCCGCCAGGCCATCGAGCTGCCCGGGCCGGTCTTCCTCAGCAATCGCGGGGTTTCCATGCCCTGGGGAATCCCCACGGCGTCCGCCCGGCTTTACCTGCTCGTGCTGGCGCTGGCCGTGGTTGGCGCCATCGTCACCGCGCTGATGGTCCGCCAGCGCAGCCGCCGCCTGGACCGGCCGCAGCCGGTTTTCTCGCTCAGCCTGCTCGCCTTCGTCCTCATCGCCGTGCTCGGCTGGTTCGTCATGCCCGAATCGCCCCTGCGCCTCGACCTTCCGTCCGTTCAAGGGCTGAACTTCAGCGGCGGCCGCGCGTTCACGCCCGAATTTCTGGCCCTCGTCCTGGGCCTGGTCATCTACACGGCCGCGTTCATCGGTGAAATCGTGCGCGCCGGCATCCAGGCCGTTTCCAAAGGGCAGCGTGAAGCCGCCCGCGCCCTGGGCCTGAGCGGCAACCACATGCTGCGCCTGATCATTTTCCCCCAGGCGCTGCGCGTCATCATCCCGCCGCTCACCAGCCAGTATCTCAACCTGATCAAGAACTCGACCCTGGCCGTCGCCATCGGCTACCCTGACTTGTTTGCCATCTCAGGCACGGTCATCAACCAAACTGGCCGCGCCGTCGAAATGATCGCCCTCATCATGGGCTTCTACCTGGCCGCCAGCCTGCTGACAGCCGCGGTCATGAACTGGTACAACCAACGCGTGCGCCTGGTGGAGCGCTGACCATGACCCATTCCAAATCAATTGCGGCCATCCTGCCGCCGCCCAGCGAACGCTATTCGGCCCTGGGCTGGCTGCGCAAGAACCTGTTTGGCGCCTGGTACGACACCCTCCTCACCCTGGTCTCGCTCTATCTGCTCTTTGTCCTCGGCCGCGGCCTGTTGACGTGGGTCTTCACCCAGGCGCGCTGGGAGGTGATTACCACCAACC
>JAYRVL010000038.1:0-2362 GCA_041918575.1 Anaerolineae bacterium
GAACCCGTTCACCAGCACCAGGGCGACAACGACCAGAAGTTCAAGCACGGCCGCGGGTTCCGATAGACGGGGCCAGGCCGGGCCGCGACGTCAGCACCTCCGGCAGCAGGCGGGCAATCTCGGCCAGGCGGCCGTCATCCAGGGCAGACAGGCGGGCCTGCAGGCTGGGGCTGCGCAGCCAGGCGGCGACGGGCGCGAAGGGCAGCGGTTGAACGGACGGGTCGCAGCGGGCCACGGCCACATCACGGCCTCGCCGCCAGACCCAGGCGACCAGCTCTTCGGCCAGCCGCGTGGTTCCCACGCCGGCCTCGCCGCTGAGCAGGACCAGGCCGGGGCTGCCGGCCGCGGCCGCCTGCCAGCGTTCCAGCAACTGCGCCCATTCGGCCTGGCGACCCACCAGGCGCGGTGTGCTGAGCGGGGACAGAAAAGGCAGTGGCGCAGCGTCCTGGTCAGGGTCGCCTGCGGCCTGCTCGAGCACGCGTTGATAGAGCGCCTGGGTGCGGGGATGGGGATCAACGTTCAATTCCCGGCGCAGCAGCGCGGCGCAGCGGTGATAGGCGTGCAGGGCCGCGGCGCGGTCGTTGTTCGCGAGGTGCAGGTGCATCAGGCGGCGGTGGTTGGCCTCCATCACCGGGTCGGCGGTCAGCAGGCGCTCAGCGCAGCGCAGCGCCGGGTCGAACTGGCGCCCGGCTTCGTATGCAGCAGCCAGGCGGTGCAGGCTCTGCAGGAACATCTGGCGCAGCCGTTCGCGCGGCCGCATGATCCACTCATCGTAGCAGGTGGGCAGCAGATCGCCGCTGTAGAGGTCCACCGCGGCCTGCAGCGCATTGCTGTCGTGGGCGGCCGCCAGCGCGGCCTCGAAATCGGCCGCGTCCAGGTGAAACGGCCCGTCGCCGCGCCATTCGACATGGTGTTGGTCGAAGCGGAGAAAGCGATCGGCATCGGGCAAAGCCCCGCGCAGGCGATGGAGCAGGGTGCGCAGGTTCGAGCGGGCCTGGGCATCGGTGGTGTCGGGCCAGAAGAGGCAGGCCAACTGCTGGCGTTCTTGGGGAACGCCGGGTCGCAAGACGAGGAAAGCGGTCAGCGCCTGCAGCCGCGGCTGATCGAACGCGGTCAGCGCTTGTGCGTCGCAGGTCAGGGAGAAGTATCCCAGGAGGTGGATGTGCAGTGCCCCAGCGGGGTTCATGTGCAGAGCTTCCTTGATGTTGCCACAGCGGGTGTGATCCCACGATCGAAAGGACCACTCGTATTATAGCACAGATCAACAGCGGTGCCCGAATTGCCCGCGCTGTGATACAATACCCCTGCAATCACGCATCGAGTCGAGCGCCGATGAACTTACCTCAACATCAGCAGGGTTGGGCCGAGATCGAAGCCCTGGAGACACAGCTCCTGCGCCAGGTCACGATCGAGCAGGGTATCGAACAGTTCCTGGCGCTGCAGCGCGAGTTCGAACCGCGGCTGCAAGCGACCGAAGAAACGTTTCGTCCCCTGCGCACCCAGGCCCTCACGCAGCTTCAAGCCCGCCTGGCGGCGCTCAACCACAGGAATGGAGCTTCCATGCAAAACCTGATTCACTCTGTGGCGCACATCCAGCAGCGCCTGGAGAAGGCAGGAATTCCCTCGGTCGTCATCGGTGGATTGGCGGTCAGCGTGTGGGGCGAGCCGCGGCTGACCCGCGATGTTGACCTCAAGGTGCTGGGTCGGCGCGAGGAACGCGGCCGCCTCTTGCAGCTCCTGGCTGACTGCACACCGCTGCACGCCGACCCCGACGAGGCTTTCAGACGGCACGGCATCGCCTTCTTCCATGACCCAAACGGCACGCGCGTGGACGTGATGCTGGCCGAAACATCGTTCGACGAAACCGCCATCGGTCGTGCGCGCATGATCGAAATGCAGCCTGGTCTGTTCGTGCGCGTGTGCAGCCCGGAGGATCTCATCATTTACAAGATGGTGTCTGTGCGCGCCCTGGATCGCAGCGACGTAGAGGGAATCATCCGGCGGCAGGGCGAAACCCTGGACGATGACTATGTGCTGGACTGGCTGCGCCAGTTCGAACAGGCGCTGGACGACAGCACCCTGGTGGTTGAATACCGGCGGCTGCGCCAGCCAACCCGCCCGTGAAGGATGAATGCAGAGCGCAGAGCGCAGAGTGCAGAGTGCAGAATAAGGTCTAATGACCCTCAGGGGGTGCAGCGGATGGTTGGTGCTCGAGGGGCTTAACATCCTAATAGAGTTTGAGATCGGGCTCGTAGGTGCGGATGAGTTTGATGTACTCCTGTACGAGTCGTTTGCTGCATTTTGCCAACGCAGGGATGTCTCCGATGAGGAATTTCTGAGCGAGTAAGCGAATGCGCTCATA
>JAYRVL010000039.1:0-3358 GCA_041918575.1 Anaerolineae bacterium
GGAGGTTCAAATCCTCTCGCCCCGACTGTGCGGGTGTAGTTTAGTGGTAGAACACCAGCCTTCCAAGTTGGCTGTGAGGGTTCGATTCCCTCCACCCGCTCTCGATACTGACCGCCATGGGTCCCTAGCTCAGCGGTTAGAGCGGCCGGCTCATAACCGGTTGGTCCTCAGTTCGAATCTGGGGGGACCCATCCATTGACAAGGACGAACGATCCATGGGGTCGGCGTCCTTTTTTTGTGTCAGCCTGCCGAATGAATTCGGCGTCTGATACCGCCGAATGAATTCGGCGTCTGATACCACCGAATGGATTCGGCGTCTGATACCACCGAATGAATTCGGCGTCTGATACCACCGAATGAATTCGGCGTCTGATACCACCGAATGAATTCGGCGTCTGATATGTCAAACCCTGAAGTGGGTTGCGGTGGGGGGAATCTCGCAGTCCGCGAATTCATTCACGGGCGTCGCGGCCCGATGGCGGGTGGCCAAATTGACAGGCCCCATTGTCCTACTTTATACTCCGCCTGGCGGGCCGATCCCCGCCGGAGGCAATCATGACCCACTCTGTCGCGCAATCCACCACCTTGACCTGCCCGGCCTGTCGGCGACCCTTCCCGGCCGAGGTCTGGCTCATCATTGACACGGCCGAGCGGCCCGATCTGCTCGCCCGCATCCGGGATAGCAGCCTGCACGCCATCCCCTGCCCGCACTGCCGTCACGCCGGCGCGGTGGACGCGCCGCTGCTCCTCTACCGGCCCGGCCAGACGCCGCCGATCCTCTTCTCTCCGGCCGACCAAACCACCACCGAGCAGGATCAGGAGCACGCCGTTGGTTTGATCAACCTGCTGCGCCAGCGCCTGGGTTCTACCTGGCAGGACGCCTGGCTGGCGCGGGGCTTGAACGCCGTGCCGCGGCAGAAGCTGCCGGCCGTCTTGAACGGCGATCCCCTGGCGGCTGAGCGCGAGGTGAATGCCCAGGCCAGCCCGGCGCCAGAACGCCCGCGCGCCGAAGACCCCGATGCCGTCCGCCCACGGCAAGCAACCGGCAGAGAGATCGCTCAGAACCCATTCTGGGCTGGTTTACAGGCCTTGCTGCAGGCAGACTCCATGGCGTCCCTCTTGCATGTGGCGCAAGAGCACCCCGTGTTGTTGACCGACGAGTCCGCCGCCCGCGTCGCGGAAGCCGCGGCCAATGCCCGGCGTCAGGGCGCCGAACAGGCTGCCAACGACCTGGAACAGCGTTATCAACTGCTGCGCAACACGCAGCGCGCCGCGCAGGAGGCCGGCCTCTCACCGGAGCAAACGCTCGCCGCTACCACGGTGCTGGAACAAGGCCTGCATGACTCGCCCGGTCTGGCCGACGTTTCCGCCTTGGGACAGACGATCCTGACCTTCATCAACGCCCGCACCTGGGATGACTCGCAGCTCATCGTCGAACAGCACCCTGAGCTGCTCGGTGATCAGACCGATGCCCTGTTCGGCCAACTGATCGCCGCCGCCCAGGCGTCCCAGGTTGACGGCGGCGCAGCCGAGATGGAAGAACACCGCGCCCTGCTGCGCCGCTGCCGCGAAGTGGGCATCCCCCGCGCCTTTGCCGAGAAGATGCTGCCGCCGGAAGGGCTGGCCGAAGCCGAACGCCTGGGCCTGGCGCCGGAAGAATTCCTGGCCGCGGCACGTGCTGCCCAGGACATGCCGCCGGCTGTGCGCGAGGTCCTGGCCGAGCTGGCCGCCAGCGGGGCCGAAATCCACTCTGCGGAAGACCTGGAGCGCGCCCTGGCCAGCCGGCCGGATCTGCAAGCAAAGCTGGAGGCTGCCGCTCCTGCCAGGGGATTCGATGTGCCATCCGAATTCGAGAGCGACTGGGATCAGGCTAATGAAGAGAAAGAACGTTACCGACGCACCAACAACCCCGCCGCGCTGAACGCCGCCGCAGCCGCCTGGGAACGCATTCTCAGTCATCCAGCCTTTCCCGCTGCCGACGCTCGCTTCCAATTGGCCGCCATGAACAACGCCGGCGGTGTGTTCCTGCGCTGCTACTGGGCGCTTGGACGCCTCGCAGATCTCCAGCGCGCGCTCGATTTGTGGCAGCAGGCGGTGCAGGCGACGCCGCCGGACTCGCCCGACCTGCCCGGATACCTCAACAACCTGGGGAACGGCCTCCGCGCCCGCTACGCGGCCACGGGGCAATGGGCCGACCTGGCCGAGGCGATCCGGGTCTACGAGCAGGCGGTGCAGGCGACGCCGCCGGACTCGCCCGACCTGCCCCAGCATTTACTAGAGCAGGGAGATGTCTTCGCACAGATATACATCCTTGTGGAGAACACTGACTCGCTCGAATCTGCAATCAGTTGTTATGAACAAGCGACCTCTCTGAGCCTGACCATCGCTCCTCGAATCCTTCGGGAAGTGGCGAGAAGAATGCTTGATATGGCGAAGCAACTCATTACCCACGGAAAAGTGGCTGACACCCTCTCATTGATTACCAGGCTTCAGGCACTTGCTCCTCAACAGATTCCTACAGAAAGTGACGCCCCTACCAGCCAGGAGCCTGAGACAAGTACCCTGATTCGTGAAGCGGCTGTGGCCTACCGAACTTCACCCGATCACGCATTTCGTCATGAGCAGTCTCTAGGGCTGTTTCGAGACGTTCTCTCGATCGCGTCTTCAGTAGCCTCCGCTCTTTTGGAAGCCTCTGCAAGCTCTGCCTACTCAATCGCCCTGCAAGCATTGGAGATGGCCCGCCAGATTGACAACAAGACGGGGAAGGCGTTCGAACTGGCCCAATGGGTACGCAACATGGTCGGCTTCGAGTTCATCGAGATGGAAGACGCCGCTGAATGGCCGCCACAAGCCGCCCACCTGGTGCATTTGGCGGCTCGACATGAGCGAGATGAAAACTGGCAGGCTGCTATCGAAAACTATCGGCAGGCATGTGAGCTCTTGATCCCCGCCAATAGCGATCAGGAATTGGCTCGTTCCGCCGAGATTGGTTTCCGTCTGGCCCTCTGTCTGAAACAGGCCGGCCGATGGTTGGAGTCGCTCAAACAGCAGGAGACCAACGTTGCCGCCTACAAGAAGCTGGGCAACCTGGCTGGCAAGGCCAATGCCTACATGGAGATGGGCCACATTTATCAGATGATGAACCTCTACGATCCCGCTTTGCTCTACTACAGCGAGGCCTTCTATCTGTATCGTCAGGCGACCGAAGAAACCACGGACGAAGCAACCCGTCGGACGTCGCGGCATGGCATGGCCAACGCCAAGGAGTCGCTCGGCAACCTGGAGTTCCAGCTCAAAGTGCTGCCGAAAGGCAGCACTGATCTGGAAGATGCCAAGGCGCTCTACCTGGGCTTGGGTA
>JAYRVL010000040.1:0-2374 GCA_041918575.1 Anaerolineae bacterium
AATACATCACCATCGTCTCCGCGGCCACCATCCTGGCGTATTCGCTCTACACCTTCTCGGCGCCCAACATGCCGGCCAACCACACGATGATGCTCACCATCCCCTTTGTGATCTACGGACTGTTCCGCTATCTCTATTTGATCCATGTCAAGGAGTTGGGCGGCGCGCCAGAAGAACTGCTGTTGCGCGACTGGCCCTTGCTGATTGATGTGCTGCTGTGGGTGGCAGTGGTTGTCACTGCGCTCTACTTCTGGCGCTGAAGCCGTGCTCGCTGCCCGCCTTTGGAAGTCGGCCGCGTGTCGCTGACCCGAACTTCCAAAGGCGAGAGCCTGATTTCTTCTTCGCTACTTCCCTATTTGCCAGCCTCGTGCGTCCCGTTTTCCTGCAGGAACTGACGCCACGGCCCGCTCATGCCGTCCTCGGTAACGCCATAATAGACATGCAGGGTGTCGCCGATGCGTTGCACCAGGTCATAGCGCATCTTGCCGGCCCGTTTGCTGGCCTGCCACAACCCAAGATCGCCAATCCACTGCACGCGCTCCTCCTGTAAAGGATTGGTTTCGTGCTGAGCAATGGCGTAACTCCACAGTTTGCGCGCGGACTTGGGCGTGACATTGCGGATGACGCCGCCGTTGCGCAGGTCCTTGATGACATAACTGGTCGAGCCGCGGCCGGCTTCGGTTTCCATAATTTCCACGCCCACGCGCGGCGGGCGCAGCGCGCCGTCGTCGGACGTCACAAGCGCCAACGCGTCGGCTGTCATGTCGTCTGTCTCATCGCCGCTCGCCGCTTCGCTGACAGGCTCAGCGGCTGCGGGCAGATCAAGCGGAGTGGAACTTGGGGTTTGGTCCGTTACGGCAGCGGCGGTCAGTGCATCGCCGGCCGCCTTGGGCTTACGTCGCGGTGTTTTGGCTGGCGCCGGTTTCTTTTCGGCCGCAGCCTCCGCGCTGGCTTCTGCCCGCACCTGGGCGAGCAGGGTGGTGCGCACCAACTGCACGATTTCATCACGAACCGCCATGCTGGTTTCCGCTTCCTGGCGCACGTAAATTTTGTTGTCATCCAGGCAGTAGGGCTTGTCCTTACCCTCTGGCACCATCACGCGCAGCACAGGTCGCCCCTGGGATTCCAACACATCCACCGTAGCATCGAGCGGCGGCACGATCTTGCGCTGGATTTCCGTTTTCAGAGAGGCGACGGCTTCCTCTGGGCCTTCGACCCCGGTGGGCACACCTTTGCGTGTAGCGCTGACGCCCACGTAAACCGTGCCGCCGTTGGTATTGGCAAACGCTACCGCATCGCTCAGAATGGAGGTCAACCGGCCGCCGGATCGAGTCCAGGTTTCATGAAACGACTGCACGATGTTGGGGCCTTGTTCGCGCGCCGCGGCGATGTGGTCGAACGGCTCCTTCTTCGGACGATAGGGGCGCGTCAACGCAAAATCGTTGCCCTTGAGCACCTCGGCAATAGCCTCGTAGGAGATGTCGGGTAGCGAAATCTCGGTCGCGCGATCACCAATGCCCATTTGATGCTTATCGCTCGCGACCCGCTGCAGGCGATGCGCATCCGAACCCTGGATGCAATGCATACGGCGGGGATATTCCGGTTTCGAGCCATTGTAGAAGCTGTCGGTCGCGCGGCGGCTGCGGCTGTCCAGGTCGGTCACTTCCAGGGCGTGCAGGTGAGCGTCCTGCGTGTAGGCGATTTTGGTTTGGCCGCCAAAGGGGAAATCGCGCATGGCGACGCCGTGGGTCGAATTGGCGTGGGCCGCAATGGCCAGGCCGCCCGCTTCATCAATCAGCTTGTAGGCCGTCAAGACATCGGTGGTGGCGCCTACTTCGGTGGAGCCGACGTCCAGTTTGCCCGCCGGCACATTGAGGCGTAAGAGCAGTAATTCCAGTTCACGCACGGAGGTTTCCGGCCGGAAAATGGCGAGAATGTGAAAACCGAACGTGGCCGTAAACTCGAAACCCGGCAGCACCAACAGTTTGTTGCCGATGCGCCGATATTCGTCGAGCGTTCGTTTTTCTTGCAGGCGCAGGCGGCCTTGTTCTTCCAGCCAGCCCAGGCGTTCGATATCCTGGCGCAGATGCGCAATGCCGGCGATAGTATTGTGATCGGTGATCGCAACGATGTCGAGGCCGCGCGCCTCAGCCTTTTGCAGCCAATCGAGATAGGTCGCGTTGGGTTCCTGCCAGTCGGCCGAAGCCGGCGTGTGCAGATGCAGGTCCATACACCACCATTGGCGTTTGAGAGTCTTTTTCGGTGCCAAATTGAGTACCCTTCTCCATCCAGGTTCCATCCAGGTTCCATCCAGGTTCCATCCAGGTTCCATCCAGGTTCCATCCAGGTTCCATCCAGGTTCCATCCAGGTTCC
>JAYRVL010000041.1:0-14822 GCA_041918575.1 Anaerolineae bacterium
CGTTTCAGCCTGGAAGACCCCAGCAGTGGTCAGCGCCTCGGCTTTGCCGATTTGGCTGCGCTGACCACGTTTTTGCTGCAGAGGACGTCGGAGGGGAGTGGAGAGTGGAGAGCGGCGACCGGAGATCAGGTAGCTGCGTTGATGACCATCGGGATGTAGACCGGCAGGGAGGTGGGGGGCGTGCCCTGGGCCACTTTGAGATCGCCGTTGGTGGCGTCGTAGTAGGCGGCGTAGGCGTGATTGCTCTGATCCAACGCCAGGGCCACGTAACGCCCCACTTCGCCGGCGCCGTCCAGGGTGTTGATGTCCCAATTGCCGCCGCGCAGTTGACCCACTTTGAGATTGTGCGCGTTGTCGTCGTAGTAGGCCGCCAGGGGGGCGTTGCGGCTGTCGAGCGCCAGGGCAGCAAAGCCAACCAGGCCGGTGTCGGCAACCGTTGTCACTACCCAGGAGGTTCCAGCCAGGTGAGCGTACTTCAGGGTGTACTGCGTCCAGTCGTAGTAGGCCAGGTGGGGATTGCCCAGCGCATCTACGGCCAGGGAAACGTAGCCGCCCACGTCGCCGGCGCTGTCCACCATCTGGATGTTCCAGGGAAAGCCGACTTTGCCGCGAGCCACCTTCAAGTCGCCGTTGTTGGAATCGTAGTAGCCGATCTGAACAACGTCGGCGCTGTCAATGTCCAGGGAAACGTAGCTGATCGAACCGACGTTGTCAATGAGTTGCAGATTCCACAGCGCGCCGTCGTAATGCACGTATTTGAGAATGCCGCCGTTCGTGTCCATGTAGGCGATGTGGGGGCGATCGGCCGAGTCCAGCGCCAGGCTGATGGCGCCGCCCACCGTTCCGCTGCTGTCCGCTACTTGAATCTGCCAGGCGCTGCCGGTCCACTGCGCCAGTTTGAGGTTGCCGTTGGTGTCATCGAGATAGGCGATGAACGGGCGATTGATCGAATCCACCGCGATCGAGGTCAGGCTGCCGACGGCGTCGCCGTTGGCGCCATCCACGGTTTCGATGCTCCAGGCGCTGCCGCCCCAACGAGCGTATTTGAGATTGGCTGCCAGGCTGTCGTAGTAGCTGATGTGGGGTTGTCCGCCGTGATCCAATACCAGGCCGGTGGCCTCGCCCACGTTGCCGGCCGCGTCCACCACGCTGAACGACCAGTCTGTGCCGCTCCAGGCTGCGTATTTCAACAGGTTGTGCGTCATGTCCAGGTAGCTGATGCGGGGACGGGCCGTGCTGTCAAGCACGATCGAGGTGAAGGCGCCGGTATCGTCGGCGCTGTCAACCGTTTGAATGGCCCAGGTGGCGCCGGTGCGCCGGGCGTATTTCAGATCGCCGTGGGTCCAATCGCGATAGCTGATGTAGACGCGATTGGCCGCGTCCAGGGCCAATGAGGTTTGGCCGCCCACATCATCGGCGCTGTCCACTACTTCGGTCTGCCAGCCATTGCCCACCGCGCGCGTGTACTTCAAATTGCCGTTTGTGCTGTCGTAATAGCTGATGTGGGGAATGCCGCTGCTGTCCAGGGCCAGCGAGGTATCGCTGCCCACTTCGCCATCCGCATCCACGAGCTGCGTGATCCAATCGCTGCCGGTCCAGCGGGCGTAGCGCAGATTGGCCGCGTAGACATCGTAGTAACTGATGTGGCCGCGGTTGCTGCTGTTCAGGGCCAGGGAGATGTGCCGCGCGACCAGGGACTCATTGCCCACAGACTGGATTTCCCACTGGTTGCCGGTCCAGCGCGCGTATTTGAGCTTGCTGTGAGTGTCGTCGTAGTAGCTCAGGTGGGGGCGGTTGCTGCTGTCCAGGGCCAGGGCGACGCTGGAACCAACCTCGCCTTCGGCGTCCACGGTCTGGATGACCCAGGCGTTGCCCGACCTGCTGGCGTAGCGCAGATCGAAATTGGCGCTGTCGAAGTATCCAATGTGCGGGTTGCCGTTGCTGTCCAACGCCAGTGAGGCGTAGGCGCCCACGCGTATCGAGTTGTCCACCGTTTCGAGCTGCCAGGTAGCGCCGTTGCGCCAGGCGTAGTAGAGATGGTCGCCGCCGTAGGCGATGTGCGGTCGGCCCTGGCTGTCCAGGCGCAGGCTGCGTGTGTTCAGCTCATCGAAGACCTTGGGGCAGTCCACGCAGCGAATGTCCCAGGTGTAGCCGGTCATGGGCGTGTGGTTGGCTCTGTGGGGAACCGCGCCAGCCTGCGGCGCGGGCGCCAGGCCAGAAAGGATGAGGAGCCATAGGATGAGCCAAACCCCGCTCTTGTGCAGGCGGGTGACGATGCAGGGGGCTTGGCGGCGCGGTGGATGAGCATTAGGCAGGCGTGTGATCACGGTGAACTCCTCGCCAGGATGAACGATGCCCACATCCAACGGATATGGGCATCGAGGTGAAAGACACAGCGGCCCCCCTGCCCCCAATCCTGGGGGAGCCGAATGCTTTTCCCCCCAGGATTGGGGGCAGGGGGACAGAGGGGCGCTCCGGGCGCTATCGAGATCGTTCTCACTGCCTGGCTGAGCAGTTACCGTTCGTCTCGATAAGGCGCTCGAAGGTAGTTATTCGGATAGACTATTAGTAATCGAACACGATCTCAGCCGCATCAATCTTGATGTGCTCCGGGTGCCCGCCATCGCCATCGGGGTCACGTGTCACCACGCGAATCTCGGTGCTGACCAGCTCGCCAAGCGTGCTGACGCGCCACAGATCGAAGTGATAATCGGTCTTGACATCCTTGTTCCAGAACGGGGGGATGATCGTGCCCAGGAGAACCAGGCGGCCATCGGGCAACTTCTGGTAGGCGTCGAGCACCGCGCCGTCGTAGAAGACGTTGACGCGCACCCGCACGCGCGGGCGGAAGATGTTGGTGGCCGGATCGAGATTGCCGGGACTCCAGCGGGTCAGGTAGATCGGCCCATCGAGGGTTTGGTCAACGATGCTGCCGCCGCGCCGCAGCGCGGAGGTCACATCGTTGCCGCGGTAGGTGGCGCGCGAGACCGCGCCCACCATGGTCAGGCCGTACCCGACGCCCTCGCCCTTGTTGAGCGCCTCAGCCAGGTTCTCCACGCGGCGATAGGTGGTGTTCAGTTGCGACGCGGGCGGGTTGAGCAAGCCTTCGATCTCGGTCAGGGCGTCGCCCACGGTGACGGCGGTGGTTAGGCCGGACAGGTTGATAGGGGTGCGCGTCAGGAGCAGATTGCTGGACACATTCAGGCGCAGCGCCGCGTATTCCTTGCGCGCCCGTCCTTCATCGCCATGCGTCGGCCCGAGAAGCGCATCCTGCAGAGAGACGATCTCCGGGAAGACGGCAGAACTGCTCTGGGCCGCGGCAATGAACGCGGCCACTTCGGCCGCGGTGTAGCGAGGGCGCCCGCTGCGGTGAATTTCCTTCTTCCAGTCAGCAACCGTCATGGGGCCAACCGCCAACGGGTCGAAGTAGCCAAGATGCAGCTCACGAGTCTGTCCGGCCACCAGGCTGAAGGCGAGCAGCGAAGCATCGTACGATGGAACCCAGCCGGCCGGAATGGTCAGATCGTCCACGCGCAGCACGTAGGCGCCGGCGTCGAGGCTGCTGAAGCTGTAGGCGCCCTGGCTGTTCGAAGTGGCCTGGCCGACCACGCTCTCGCCGCTGTCAATCACGCCGTTGCCGTTGCTATCGCGGTAGAGGGCCAGGGCGGCGCTGGCGGTGAAGCCTTCGTCCGCGTCCAGCACTTCATCGCCATCCAGGTCTTTCCAGGCGATGCCGTTGAGCGACGCGTCGCCCCCGCGGAAGATGAGGATGCCGACATCCTGGCGCAGGATGCCGCCGCCGTAGCGGCTGACGATGGGGACCGCGGTTTGGGCCGGCAGCCCGATGCCGCCGGGCGGCTGCACCCGCATCACGTACGCGCCAGGCCACAGGTCGGCCACTACGTAGTTGCCCTGGGTGTTGGAGACCGCGGAGCCGGCCAACGGTTCGCCGCTGTCAATCAGGCCGTTGCCGTTTGGATCGTGGAAGATCTCGACCAGGGCGTCTGGGATCACCATCTCGCCCAGGCCGCGCACACCGTCCTGGTTGGCGTCATCGAAAATGGTGCCGCTGAGCGTCATCAGCAGGGCGCCGCCGAAATCAACGTCGGGCGCGACCGCGCTGCCAACCACTACGGTTCGCGTGTTCGGAGTCGTGCGGATGTAGCCCAGGGCCTCCAGGCTGAGTTCCGTGACCAGGTAGGTGTTGGCGTCCAGCGCGGTGAAGGCGTAGGTTCCATCCAATGCGGTGACGGCGGCGGCCAGGAAAACCTGGCCGTTGGTGGCGGCGTCGCGAATCTCGACGGTGAGACCCGCGTCCAAGCCGGTGTCCGTGGCATCACGGATGCCATCGGCATCGGCGTCGAAAAAGACGGCGCCGCTGATCCCGCCTGTACCGGCGGCATGACCAGGAGCCGGGCGCGCCAGGGGGGCTGCAGCTCCCACAAGCAATGCCGTCAACAGTACAAGCCGAAGTAGATTTTTCATAACATAGACTCCCATTTCTCTAATGCCTGCGCCATGAATCACAGCGCTGTGAAACGTACCTGATTCTAGCGAAATTTACGAGGTCGGGGGCGCGCTCGTGATTACAATTCGCTGACAATTCGACGGCTGACCGGCAATGACTGCTGTGTCGAGACAGCCGTTGCATGTTCAGGGTTCGAGCCTCACCCGATTCTGCGCACTTGAATGGCCGAAACGATCGGGTTCTTGTTGCCGCTGACCTTGACGAAGCTGATATTGAGCACGCCATCGGTCACGGCGATCGTGTACACCTTGTCGAGCGCCACGGCCTTGCCGGCCTGACCATAGACGCTCATGTTCGGTTCGACGATGGTCGTTTCCAGCGTGATCTTCATCACACGATCCGTTGACTTGGTAACCTCGAACTCAGCAAACTTGAACGTCACTTCGTACGTGCCGCTGGGCACGGTGAACTTGTACTCGCCGGGCGCGTCGCGCCATTTCTGGTACAACAGGTCATCGGTGGTGCCGGCGACGGCCGTGGTGCTCGATTTGGCTGTGCCGCCGGTATAACCCCAGCCGTTGGTCAGGTAGGCTTGATCGGCCGACCACACCTGGCTGCTGCCGTCAGTGTACGCGGTGCCGCCGGCGTTGACGCGCTGGGTGGTGTAGGGCAACGGCGTAGGGGTGTTGGTTGGCGTCGCGGTCGGCGTGGGGGTGTTGGTTGGCGTCGCGGTCGGACAGGCGGGGCAAGGCGTACTAGTGGGGGTGGCGGTCGGTGTATGGGTCGGCGTGTTGGTGGCCGTGGGGGTCGGCGTGGGTGGAGGTACCTGGCGCACGCCCACCGCGGAAACCACCGGCACATTGCTGCCGCCATTCTGGCTGAAGGTAACATTGAGAATGCCGTCGCTGACGGTGGTCTGATAGACTCGATCCAGGGCCACATACTGACCTACTGCGGAATACAGGCTGAGCGCATTTTCGACGATGACGCCTTCGATCGTGATACGCATGATGCGCGACGTGGCCGATGTCGCGGTAAACTCGCAGAAGCGCAGGGTCACCTCGTAGTTGCCGTTGGGTACGGTGAACTTGTATTCGCCGGGCGCCTCGCGATATTTCTGATACAGCGCGTCTTCGGTGGTGCCGCCAACCGATTTGGTGGACGACTTGGCCGAGCCGCCGGTGTAGCCCCAGGAGTTGACGGCAAAGGCCTTGTCAACGGCCCACACCACGGCCTGGCCATCGGTGAAAGCCGCGGTGCCGCCCGAGTTGACCCGCTGCGCATACGGCACCGGTGTGGCCGTCGGCGTGGGCGTCCTGGTCGGTGTGTAGGTTGGCGTTGGCGTGGGCGTGGGGCACGCCACACAAGGCGTGTTCGTGGGAGTAGCGGTCGGTGTGTTGGTGGCTGTCGGGGTCGGCGTGGGCGGAGGCACCTGGCGCACGCCCACCGCGGAAACCACCGGCGCGTAGGTGCCGCCGTTCTGAATGAACATGATGTTGAGAATGCCGTCGCTGACCGTCGCCTGATAGACCCGATCCAGGGCCACGTACCGTCCCACCGTGCCGTAGATGCTCAAGGCGCTCTCTACGATGACGCCTTCCAGGGTAATGCGTATGACGCGCGACGTAGACGATGTCACCGAAAACTCAGCAAAGCGCAGGGTCACTTCGTAGTTACCGTTGGGCACGGTGAACTTGTACTCGCCAGCCGACTCGCGATATTTCTGATACAGCACGTCGTCGGTGGTGTTGCCAACCGATCTGGTGGACGACATGGCCGTGCCGCCGGTGTAGCCCCAGGAGTTGACAGCAAAGGCCTTGTCAACAGCCCACACCAGGCCCTGCCCATCGGTGAAGGCGGTCGTACTGCCCGCATTGACCCGCTGCACATACGGCGGAGGTGTGGCGGTTGCGGTTGGCGTGCGGGTCGGCGTGGGCGTCGGTGTGCTGGTGGGCGTGGCGGTGTCCGGCGGCGTGGGCGTCGGCGTCGCGGTGGGGGTGTCGGTCGGCGTGGGCGTCGGCGTGATGGTCGGCGTGGGGGTCGGCGTGTTGGTGAAGAGCGGCGTGGGCGTGGCGGTGGGCGTCGCGGTGAAGGGAACCCAACTCGCGGCCGCGGCCAGCGCGGCGCCGGCGTCTATGCGGCCAAAGCCGTAGTAAATGTCATAGCCGGCCGCGCCTTTGTCCACCGCGGTTTGCTCGATGATGGCGCGCACGTCGGCCGCGGAAAAGCTCGGCTGCGCCGAAAGGATCAACGCGGCCAGGCCGCTGACATGCGGCGCTGCCTGTGAGGTGCCGCTGAAGTACTGGTACGCATTGGGATTGCTGGCGGTCCAATTGGTGCTCCACACCGTGTCGCCCGGCGCGGTCACGTCTACGAACGTGCCATAGTTGGACAATGTCCACCATTCATCGTAGTAGTCGGTGCCGCCTACCGCAATCACCGCGGGATAGGCGGCCGGGTAGTACGTCTGATTCAAGCCATTGTTGCCTGAGGCAGCTACCATCACCACATCATGGCTTGCGGCATAGGCCACGGCATCGGTCATCAGGTACGAGGTGCCCGCGCTGCCAAGCGACAGGTTGATGACATCCGCGCCATGATCGGTGGCATAGATCACGCCATCGGCCACCCACACCCAACTGCCGTAGCCGGTGTAGTCCATGACCTTCAACGGCATGATCTTGACGCCCGGCGCAATGCCCGTGTTGCCCTGTCCGTTGTTCATGGCCGCGGCCACGATCCCCGATACGTGGGTGCCATGCCCTTCATCGTCGCTGGGGTCGCTGTCATTCTGAACGAAGTCGTAACCGGCCACCAGTTGTCCGCTGAACTCCGGGTGCGTGAAGGAGATGCCGGTGTCGAGCACGGCCACAGTCACGCTGGTGCTGCCGGTGGTGTAGTTCCAGGCCGTTTCCGCGTTGATCATCTGCGGCGCGTAGACCTTGCTAATGTCGCTGTAGTCGGGGTCGGTGGGCGTCACGGCGATCTGCGCCAGGGCGTTCGGCTCGGCGTAGCGCACATCCGCGCGCTGGCGCAGCGCGCGAATCAGGGCCAACGCCTCTCCTGGCCGGCTGCGCAAGACCAGGGCGTTCAGCGCCTTGATCTCTCGCACGATTTGCGCCTGCTCTTCCGCCAGAACGGCCGCGATGGCGCCGGCGCTCATTCCTTCGCGGAAGCGCACGATCACCTCATCGGCCGCCACGGGCGCCTGTTGGACCTGGGGCGGAATCACGCTGTTGCGCCCCGGCGCCAGGTCCAGCGGCGCGCCAAAGCCGCCCACCTCGCCGCTGAGCAGATCGAGACCGGTCTGGCCCGGCTCGCCGATGCCGCCCGGCGGCTGCACGCGCACCACACGCTGGCCCGGCATGATGCCGCCGATCACGTAGTTGCCCTGGTTGTCGCTCACGTCGCTGCCCAGCAGCGGTTCGCCGATGTCCACCAGGCCATTGGCGTTCAAATCGTCGAAGACCTCGACCAACGCGTCAGGGATGCGCATCTCGGTCAGGCCACGGACGCCGTCGTGATTGGCGTCGTCATAGATCGTGCCCGCCACCGCGCGCGGCAGCACGTCCAGGAAATCTACATTCGTGACGGCTGCCCCGATCACTTCGACCACCTGGGTGTTCGACGTGGTGCTCACGTAGTTTTCCAGGTCGGTTTCGGTGACGGTATAGGCGCCATCAGCCACCGCGGGGAAGTGGTAGAGGCCGTCCGGCGACGTGATCATCGTCGTGTAAACCGCCTGGCCGCCCGTGGCCTGATCGCGCAGTTCGATGAGCACACCCGCAATGCCGCGATCCTGCGCATCGCGCACGCTGTTCGCGTTACGGTCGAAGTAGACTGCGCCGCTGATCTCGCCATCGGTAGTCGGCTGCGCGCTGTCTCCGCTGCGGATGATGACTTCCTGCTGGCCGTCGTGCGCCAGCGCAACTGAGAGGATCGGCACGGCCAACAAGGCGCCGATCAACGCAACGATCAAGATCTGTCCTATTCTTACAGTTATTTTCATCGTGGGTCCCCCTGGTCCTCCCCTTATTCCTGGATGAACACTCATTTATGCTGGTTCAGCATAACCAATGACTGTGACAATGCTGATAACGAGTCTGCCTGGAGGGCAAACACAGGCTCCTCGTTCAACGAATCTCGATGGCCGCCACGGCCGGATTCTTCTTACCGCCATTCTTGACGAAACTGATGTTGAGCGCTCCGTCGTTGACGGTCACGGCGTAAACGCGATCAAGAGCCGTGGCGCGCCCCACCAGGCCATAGATGCTCAGCGCCGATTCTACCGTCACCCCTTCGATGGCAATCTGCATCAGGCGATCGGACGCCCGCATCGCCTCGAATTCGGCAAAGCGCAGGGTCACGTGGTAAGCGCCATTGGGCACGGTGAAACGATACTCCACCGGGTTGTCGCGCCACCGCTGATAGAGCGCGTCGTCCAGGGTGCCGGCCACAGCCAGGGTGGTGGATTTGGCCGTACCGCTGAAATAGCCCCAGGCGCCGGCCACATACGGCGCATCGGCCGGCCACACGACGCCCTGCCCGTCGGTGAAACTGGGGCCGCCGCTGTTGACGCGCTGAACGTAGGGCGGGGCCGTTGTCGTCGGTGTTGGGGTGGGCGGCGTTGCGCCGGCAAAGCTGACCTCGATGGCATTGATGATCGGGTTATAGCTGCCGCCGTTGGCGGCAAACAGAATGGTCAACTCCCCGTCGTTGACCACGGCCTGGTACACCTTGTCGAGTGCGGTATAGCGGCCGACGCTGCCGTAGATGCTCAGCGCCGCCTCCACGGTGGTTCCTTCCATCTCGATGCGCATGACGCGCGCGCTGGCGTTGACCACATTGAATTCAGCGAAGCGCAGCGCCACAGTGTACGCGCCGTTGGGCAGGCTGAAGCGATACTGACCGGGCGCTTCACGCCAGGCCTGGTAGAGCGGCTGATCTGCGGTGTTGCGTACCTGTTTCGACGAACGCCTGGCGGCGCCGCTGTCATAGCCCCAGGTTCCATTCCAGGCCTGGTCCGCGCGCCACGGGTTGCCCTGGCTGTCCTGGTAGGCCGCGCCGCCGCAGTTGACTCGATAAACCGCGGGCGCAGCGGTGGGCGCGGGCGTTGGCGTGACTGTGGCCGTTGCCGTGGGCGTCATCGTTGGCGTTGGCGTTGGCGTCAGGGTGACGGTCGGCGTGGTCGTGGCCGTCGAGGTCCAGGTTGGCGTGGGCGTTGGGGTGTCAGGCTGCGGCGTCCAGTTGACGGCCGCAATCATGGCCGCGCTGGCATCTATGCGGCCGGCGCCGAAAAACGGGTCGCGGCCTGGCGCGCCCAGGTCTACGGCCGTTTGTTCGATGATGGTCCTCACCGCGGCCGGCTGCAAATCAGGACGCCGCGCCAGCAGCAGGCCGGCCAGTCCGCTGACATGCGGCGTGGACGCGGAGGTGCCGCTGGCAAAACCGTAGCCGTCCGGCGCGCCGACGCTCCAAAGGGTGCTCCAGATTTCCACGCCCGGCGCGCCGATGTCCACGAAATCGCCATAATTCGACAGGATGAAGCGCTCATCGTATTGGGTGGTTGCCATCACCGCAATCGTTTCATCGTAGGCGGCCGGGTAGTAGGGCAGTTCGAGGCCCAGGTTGCCCGCGGCGGCCACGAGCGTCACCCCATGATCGGCCGCGTAGCGCACTGCGTCGAGCAGAAGTTGGGAGCCGGCGTAGCCGCCGAGCGAGAGATTGATGATGTCGGCGCCCTGATCCACGGCGAAGACGATGCCGGCGGCCACATCGGCCCAATCGGCCAGGTTCGAGGCGTTGAGAACTTTGACGGGCATGATGAGGGCGCCGGGCGCCAGGCCGGTGGTCCCCAGGCCGTTGTTCATGGCCGCGGCAATGACGCCGGCCGCGTGGGTGCCGTGACCTGAATCGTCGCTGGGATCGCTGTCCTCATTGACGAAGTCGTAGCCCGGCAGCAGGCGGCCGCTGAATTCGGGATGAGCGCGCGCGATGCCCGAATCGGCCACGGCAATCACCACCTCCGCGCTGCCGGTGGTGATGTCCCAGGCTGCCTCAGCGCCGATGAGCTGTGGGGCGTAGACGCGATCGGGCAGGCTGTAGTCGGGATCGGTGGGCGTCAGGGCCGCCTGCGCCAGGTAGTTCGGCTCTGCATAGATCACTTCTGTCCGGCCTCCTAACTCGTCCACCAACTGCATCACTGCGCCGGGTTGGGTCCTGAGCACGTAGGTGTCCAGGCCGGTCAGGTAGCGCATGGTCTGCAGTTCGTGGTGCGCCATCAGCGCCGCGCGCGTTTGCTGATCGGTTGGCGCAAAGCGCACGATGATTTCATCGGCCACGAAGCCAGACGTGACCTCGGGCTGAGCCTGTATCGTGACGGCTCGCGCCGGCCATGCTGCGGCCAGCAGGATGATACTGAGAATTAGCGGCAGCGCCCAGCGCAGCAAAACCTGCTGATCAACGTTGCGACCGGTCCGCGTGATGCGCATCTGTTTCATGCCATGTTCCTGTCTGAAATTCCGAATCACGGCAGTTTGCGGATCTGGATCGCCGCCGCCATCGGGTTGAGCTTACCGCCGTTCTTGGCGAAGGCGATGTTCAAGACGCCGTCCGTCACGGTGGCCTGGTAAACTTTGTCCAGGGCCACGGCATTGCCCACCAAGCTGTTGACGTTGAGCGTGTTTTCCACCACCACCCCTTCGATCGTGATCTTCATCACGCGCGAGGAGGAGCGGGTGGCTTCGAACTCAGCAAAGCGCAGCGTAACCTCATAGGCGCCATTGGCTACCGTGAAGCGGTACTCGCCTGGCGCGCTGCGCCACTTCTGGTACAGGGCGTCATCCGTGGTGCCGGCGACCGCGGTGGTGGTTGACTTGGCTGAGCCGGCCGTGTAGCCCCACGATCCGCTGGTAAAAGCCTTGTCGGCCGCCCATGCCTGGCCCTGACCGTCGGCGAAGGCGGCGCCGCCGTTGTTGGCGCGCTGCGTGTAGGGCGTGCTGGTGGGGGTGGCAGTGGCAAGCGGCGTCGGCGTCGCGGTGGGGCAGGTCACACAGGGGGTGTTGGTGGGCGTCGCGGTAGGCGTGACGGTGGCGGTAGGCGTAGGGGTGGGAGGCACTGTCTGGCTGATCATCACGGCCGAAACCACCGGCGGCTTCGAACCGCCATCCTGGTCGAACTGGATATTCAGTTGACCATCGCTCACCGCGACCTGGTAGTTCTTGATCAGCGCAGCATAACGCCCGACCTGGCCGAAAATGCTTAGGCCGCTCTCCACGACGACCCCCTCGATGGTAATGCGCATCACCCGGTCCGTTGACTTGGTCACGTCGAATTCGGCAAAATAGAGATTGACCTGGTAAGCGCCGTTGGGCAGGTTGAAGCGGTAAGCGCCAGGGCTTTCGCGGCGTTTCTGATAAAGCGCATCATCCTCCGTGTTGCTCACCGCGCGCGTCGATGTCTTGGAAGTACCGGCGGTAGCGCCCCAGTTCCCATCCCACACCTGGTCGGCTGCCCACATGGCGCCCTGCGAATCAACGAAGAAGGTGCCGCCGCTGTTGGTCCGGCGCACGTAGGGCGTCGGGGTAGATGTGGCCGTGGCGGTCGGCGTCGCGGTCGGCGTGGGGGTCTGGGTGCGGGTGGGGGTGTGGGTGGCCGTCGGCGTCGGCGTCATGGTGGGGGTTGCGGTGGGGATCGGCGTCGCCGTCGGCGTGGGGGTCGCGGTGGGCGTCGGCGTTACTGTGACCCAACTGCCCGCGGCGCCCAGGGCGCGGCCTGCGTTGATGCGTCCCCAACCAGAGTAGGAGTTGGGCTGCGGCATGGCTAGGATATCGGCGCTTTGCTGCAGTAGCAGGCGCACATCGGCAACCGAGAAGTTGGGCCGGTCGGCCAGGATCAGGGCGGCCAGTCCGCTGACGTGCGGCGCTGCCATCGAGGTGCCGCTCAAGTAGTCGTAAGCGCCGGGGTTGGCAGTGATCCAGAGGGTGCTCCAGATATCAACGCCGGGCGCCACCAGATCCACGGCATCACCGTAGTTCGACAAGGCCCATACCTCATCGCTGCGCGTGGTGGCGCCCACGGCCACGGTTTGGGGATAGTAGGCCGGGTAGAAAGGTGCATTGGTGCCGGTGTTGCCGCTGCCTGTAACCATCAGAACGTCGTGCGCCGCCGCGTATTCGATGGCGTCTTCCAGGATTTCGGAGCCAATTGGCCCGCCCAACGACAGGTTGATGATGTCCGCGCCCTGGTCTACCGCAAAGGCGATGCCGGCGGCGATGTCGGCCCAGGTACCGCTGTTGGAAGCGTTCAGCACTTTGACGGGCATGACGGAGACGCCGGGCGCGATGCCGGCCATGCCCTGGCCGTTGTTCATGGCTGCGGCCAGGATGCCGGTGACATGCGTGCCATGCCCGTTGTCATCGCTGGGATCGTTGTCGCCGTTGATGAAGTCGTAACCGGACACGAAGTGCGTTTGTGCAAACTCAGGGTGAGTGAAAGAGACGCCGGTGTCTACCACGGCCACTACTACACTGATGGCGCCGGTGGTTGCGTCCCAGGCGCTCTCGGCCGAAATTTGCTGCGGCGCGTACACCAGCGCCGGTGTGTTGTAATCTGGGTCGTTCGGATGCAGGGTACCGCCCACCACGTAGTTGAGGTCGGCCCACAGGACCGCAGGTTCCAGCGCCAGGGTTTCTACCAGAATCTCGATGACCCAGGCGTCGGTTTCATACTGGTAGACATCGAGGTCCGCCAGGTAACGCGTGAGCTGCAGGTCGTAGCGAGCTTCTACATCGTCAATGACCACAGCAGGGGTTTCCGGCAGATAGCGGATCAATACCTCGCGGTCCTTATATGCATGTTTGGCCAGCCCAAAATTGTTGCCGGTATCAATCAGGCCAAAGGCGTCGAAACTGGCCTGTTCCCTGTTGTCGGTGGTCAGGACGTGGTGTTTGGGTGTAGATGAAACATCAATATCCAAAACGAACTGCCCCATGCCGCCGATGACGAAAACGTAGGAGCCGCCCGCGGTGGATTTTTGCGTGGCCAGGAGGATGTCGTCGTAGTTTGGGAGGCCGTTGTTGTCCACGTCTCGGAAGAGACGCACCGTGACATCGCGGATGCCTGCTTCGGTGGCCGGATCGAAGAGACCGTCCAGGTTGCTGTCTCGGAAGATCATGCCGGTGATCACGTTGGACTGTTCGCCCTGGCACGCCAGCGCCCGGTAGGCTGAGCCGTTGTCCAGCACGCGCAGGTTGCTGGCCAGACCAGTTTCCAGGCTAATGTCTGCCAACGAGCCGCCCGCGCTGACCGCCATGAGCGAGCCGGTCGTGGAGAAGCTGATACCCTCGAGCGCGTCGAGGCCGGTGCTGCCAATGACCGACGTCATGCCGGTCGTCTTTTCGATCTTGATCAGAGAGCTGGCGCCGCTCGTCTCGGCGGCGATGCCGATCATTTGCCCGTCATCGGGGTTGAGGGTGATGTCGGTCACGAGTTGTCCGGCCGGGAGTTGAATGACGATGTAGTCCGCATGCCGGCCGAACGCATCGTGGATGAATTCGCCGGACTGGGGTTCGATCTGGAACAGGAGACTGCCCGCGGGTTCGACGGCCACAGCGTAGAGCACGCCGGAGAACGGATCGAAGCTCAAGCCCTGGATGTTCTCGAACTGCTGCCGCCCGGCGGAGCCGTTGCCTTCACCCAGGGTTCTTTGGAGCGCAGTATAGACCCCAGAAGCGGCGTCCAGTTTACCGAGCTTCTGACCGTTGACAGCCCACAGTTGACCGGTCCCGGGCTGCCGGGCCAATGCTGTTGTTTGTGAGACGCCGACGCCGGCGCCAATGTTGGTTTCGTTGCTGGCCGGGTTGCTGTCCGAGGGGAAAACAAGGGTCAACAGGCTGCTGCCATTGCTGCCGCCGGCGGCGGCGAGCGCGTAACAGGTATTCGTATCGGTAGCAGGCATGCGAGGGTCTGGCGCTGATGGCCCGATGATTGCCAGCGCGCTGGCAATCAAGATATTCATCAGGGTGTACAACATATTCATTTCTCCTTCGTAATGCCGCGACCACTCGTGCGCAACAGAAGGGCTTGGGGGACTTCAGATGAGCGGTTATGCTTTCATTATAACATAACCGGCTAACAAGTCACCTTACGATTACATGACAATGTCAGGCGTCTCATAATGAAACTATAACGAAAAGACAGACGAGAAAGCTGCCTGAGCCTTCTCGTCTGTCTTGATTATGCGGTCGCCCACGCGGGCAGGCGCAAGGCCATACCCCTACTCCGTGCGCTGGTTGGAAAACCAGCGCACAGAGCCGGGTATGGCCTTGCGCCTGCCCGCGTGGGCGACCGCATA
>JAYRVL010000042.1:0-4718 GCA_041918575.1 Anaerolineae bacterium
CCACCCGTGGATGCGCAGCGCTCTCCCGAATATCCTTTGCGTCCCTGCGTCCTGGCGTCTTTGCGTTGAGTTCCCACCAACGCAACCCGCTTGAGCGGGTTTGACGTGACAGACGCCGAATTCATTCGGCGGATCGCATCACAACGCCGTCAGTGATTCTGAGTGTGTTGTCTGGCCGCAGCCCTGCGAGGGGCGCTAGGCGCCGCCGCCGGCAGTGTTGTTGGGTGGCTCGTTCTGGCCCTGGCGGCCGCTGAACAGTTCGACGATGCGCCCCATCTGCTCGTAGACGAAATTTTGACGGAAGCCGCCGATGGCCGCGATCAATGAGGGTAACAGCCGCGCGCCCAGGCTTTCGCTGGTGGTCTGTGTACCGGCTTGCAGCACGAGCAGGCCGGTGGCAAAGAGCAGGTAGACCAGGCCGCCCAACACCATGCCCATGATCGGCTGCGTGAGATACCAGATGTTGTACTCACGGTCGAAGTCGCGACGCTCCGAAATGTGGTACCAAAGGCTCCAGAGCGCGCCAATGGTTCCACCCAAACCGCCCCAAAAGAGGGTGCTGAGGAACGGCATGGCCTGGCTGATGACCACCGACGTGGCAGGCACCCCGACCACGGTCATCAGCCAGGCGCTGATGCGCGGCCAAAAGCCGTTGGAAAGAATGAAAGCCAGGAGCAGGCCGAACATCCAGACTGCTTCGTAGCGGAAGAGTCGCGGTCCCAACTCAGTGGCCCATTGCCGGCTGTTGTTGGCGGCCACGAGCATGGCCTGCACCCGCTGCACCTGGTATTCTGCATCCACGTAGTTTTCCGGTTTTTCCAGCAGGATCATGCGCGATTGGTGCAGCAGCTCCAGCGCCTTTTCTCCGCGCAGCGCATCGTTTGCCAGGTCCTGTGTGGCGCGATCGTAGAGCCGATCAATATCGCGTGAGAGCGCGCGCAGTTGCTCCGGTGTGACCCGGCCCAGGATGCGCCGCGCTTGTTCATCGGTCAGGTCGCGTATCGTCAGCGTCTTGTCGTCCCCTGCCTGCACGCCTGGCCCGGGCGGGATCACTTCGCCGGTCAGAGGACCCTCCAACACCAGGCCGCCCACGCGCAAGCGGGCCGGCGCAGGGCCTCCGGGTGGCTGCAGGGCCGGGGTGGCCGGTTCAGTCACCACGGGCGCCAGGCCCACCGAGGGCGGCGTGGCAGGTGCGCCGCTGTACGGGGGCAGTGGGCTGCGCACCGTGGTGATCGGCTCGACTGCATCGCCGGTCGGCGGCGGCGAGCCGGCCGTCGGAGGCATGGCCGCCAAAATGTCCTCGGTCAGGGCGTCGTCCGCGACGCCAGGCACGGCAGGGAGCAGATCGTCCATGAGCTTGTCCTCGCTGGGTGGTTTCGGTGTCGGCTGAGCGCTTGGCGCAGGTTTGTCAGGGCGAGCAGCGGCCGGTGGGGCCTCGGTCCGTGGTTGGGCAGGGAGGGTCGGTGGTACAGCGGCCGCCGGCGGCATGGGGGCAGCAACCGCCACCGGCGGCATGGTCGGCGAGATGCGCGCCGCCGGCAGCGCCTCGATCAGCGGGGCGCCCGGCGGCGTCTCCACCTGATCCAGGGAAACATCCGGCGACATTTCCCCCGGATTCAGAGGAGCATCTGGCGGCGCTTCTATTTCATCCAGAGCACTTTCATCCAGAGCACTTTCATCCAGAGCACTTTCATCCAGAGCACTTTCATCCAGAGCACTTTCATCCAGAGCACTTTCATCCAGGGCTATCTCATCGCCGGGGATTGCGAGCGCATCATCCGCGTCCAGGGCCGGCGCGCCACGCGTGGCGGGCGTCTGCGCTTCACGCGGCGGCATCGCGGGCACGCTGCGCAGGCCGACTGGGATTTCCATGAACAGATCGCTGGCAGACGCCTCGGAGGCATCTGCCTCGAAGGCCAGGGCTGCTTCGATGTCGGGCGTCAGCAAGGCTGCTTCAGGGGCGCTGCGCAGCTCGTCAGGGCCAGGCGCGGGTGGCAAGGCGGTGCCGACAGACATAGGCGTCGGTTGAGCCGCGGCATCCGCCGAACCTTTCGCCAATCCTTGAATTTCCAGCCCACGTCCCTTGAGGCTTGCGCGTTGTTTTGCCATTATCATGCCCCTCATAGTGGAGCCCCTCACAGTGGATATGACAAATTATACCATAGGGATGCGCTTGGATGGCAAATCAGGATGAGAGAATTCATTCGGTGGGCTACGGCTGCGGCTGCCCCTCACGCAACCCGCTTGAGCGGGTTTGGGGTATCAGACGCCGAATTCATTCGGTGGGCTTGCGGTGCGACCGGGGGCGGCGGCGCGCAGGTTCACCCCGCGGTCTGACCGGCGCCAGGCGCGGGCGCGATCTGGGGCAGGCGGCGAACGCCGAGGATCAGGGCTGCCCAATACATGACGTAGCCAAGCACTTCGGTCAGTGAGGGGTTGCCGTTATAGCCGAAGAGCGCCTTGAGGATCAAGCCCAGACCGGAGTTCTCGTCAAGCACGGCGTTGGTGTTCCACACGTGTTCGATCACTGCGGGAATCCAGCCGACTTCGTTGAATTCATGGATGCTGTGCGCCACCAGCCCGGCGGCAAAGAGGATCAACAGGCCGCTTGTCACTCTGAAGAAGCGCTGGACATCCAACCGGCGGGTTGTGGCAAACAGAATGTAGCCCAGAGCAACGGCCGCACTCAGGCCGAGGACCGCGCCCATCAGCGTGGCCTGCCCGCCGGCCGTGAAAGTGGCAGCCGTGAGGAAGAGCGCCGTCTCGATGCCTTCACGTACAACCGCGATGAAGGCAACGCCGAACAAGGCCCAGTGACTGCCCATTCCACTGATGGCCTGGCGCACACCCAATTCCAACTGCTGGTTGATGCGACGCCCCTGCGTCTGCATCCAGAAAATCATCCAGGTCAGAATACCGGCAGCCAGGAGCATCGTCACGCCTTCGAAGATCTGCTCGGCCGCGCCTTCCAGTTCCAGGCCAACGCCGTAGAGCGCCAGTGCAGCAGCCAGGCTGACGATGATTGCAGCAACGACGCCTTGCCAAACAGATACCTGTTGGCGGCTGTGCCCCAATTTGCGCAGAGCGCCCAACACGATGCCCACGATGAGGGCCGCTTCCAGCCCTTCACGCAGAGCCAACAGAAATGCAGGTAACATGTAGCTCTATTCCCTCACGAGTGTATGGATTCAGCGGCGGTGGTTCTGGCGTGGGCGCCAATGGCACACGACCGCCTTTTGCGAATCATTCGCAACAACGACGCTAGTGTAATCATGCTGTGATGCAAAGTCAAGTGCCAAAGGGCAGATGATGGGCCTGAATGTGCATCTTTGACAGAACCTGGCGGTCAATTTATAATTGAACCATGGTTCAATTGGATCGTGATAGAACCATGAGAACAGGGATGCAGGGGCAAGAGCCCAACATTGCACTATGACGAGCCTTTCGAGGATGGTCAAGAAGACCGAATGGCAGAAACCACGCTGACCCCCGCGATGATCGAATACCTGGCCGGCCTGTGGAAGCTGGAGAACCGGGAACAGGCCATGACGACCAGCGCGTTGGCGTCTCACCTGGGGGTGAGCGACACTGCGGTGTCGCGCATGACCCGGCGTCTGGCCGCAGCCCGCATGGCGACGCACTTGCCGCATCAGCAAATTGGCCTGACCGCCGAAGGTCGTCTGCAGGGCAGCCGCCTGGTGCGCCACCATCGCCTGCTGGAGGTCTTTTTGATCCAGGTCTTGGGCTTCAGTTGGGACCAGGTGGATGTCGAAGCACACCGGCTGGAGCACGGCATTTCAGAGGCGGTGGGCGATCGCATGGAAGAAGTACTTGGTTTCCCGACGCACTGTCCGCACGGCGACCCCATCCCGGCCAAAGACGGCAACATTCTCAGCTATCAAACCCAGATGCTGGTCACCGGAGAGATCGGCGCCGCGTACACCTTGCGCCGGGTCGGTCACAATGGCGATGCGCCGCTGCTGCGCTACCTGGCTGACTTGGGCCTGCGTCCCGGCGTTCGGATCGAGTTGCAGCAGGCTGCGCCGTTCAAAGGCCCACTGCACGTCACGATTGGCGATCAGCCGCAGGTCCTCGGTCACGAGATAGCCTCTCTTCTTTGGGTGCAGCGGGTTTAGTTACGGGCATTGAATGACGCCCTGCGCCCACAGGCAGCCGCCGCAAGCCGGGAAGGTATTTCCAAAGCAATCTTCCTGGTTGGCCTCTGACATTTCACAGCTTGCACACTAGGTACAGGGGGAAAAATCAAACAGTTCGACCCGCTCGCGGAATTGCTTATATTCGGCCAGGTTCCAGAGATCGACCAGTGGGGTCTCATTGACATTGCCAATCTGCCAGCGCGTTACAGATCGTTTTTTCTCGAAAAGGTAATTTTCGTGGGAATGCAACAGCGCCAGGCATGGGCTGACGTATCCGTCCCAACTGATGGCGGTTGAGCGCTGCTCAATGAACGGACAGCGGTCGTGGCGCTTGAACATCATCCCGGGGCGGGTCGCCCAGGCGCGGAACAGCGCCTCATGCGTCGTTGGGATCAGGTCAATTTCCGGCATATCAATGTGCGGATGCCAGGGCGAGGCCTGCCAGGCGACCCGTTCGATGGCGTGCCGGTACAACACTTCAGAACACATTTCGGGGGTATATGGCAGGATATTGGTGACCATATAGCGGCTGATACCCACCCGCGAACTCAAGTCGAGTAA
>JAYRVL010000043.1:0-2547 GCA_041918575.1 Anaerolineae bacterium
GGCGAAGGCCGAATCCTCGTTTCTCAGTGCGCTCGCAATCGCTTCCCGCAGCCCTGTCGGCCGGATGGGAAACAGGCGCGTGGCGGCGTCGTCCCGCACCACCGTGGGGTGACGCAGGCTGTCGATCAACTTGCGTCCAACCCTGGCATACAGGGGCGTGACCAGGCCCAGCCAGAGGCTGGAGAGCCGCGGCGACAGCAGCGGAACAGGGATCATCCAGCGCCGCAACCCGCGCTGCCGCGTATATTCGCGCATCAGTTCACCATAGGAGACCTGGTCCGGGCCGCCGATCTCGACGATGAGGCTACGAGGGCCAGTCTCCACCGTCAGCGCCTCGCGCAAGTAATCCAGTACGTCCCCGATGGCGATGGGCTGCGCCTTTACCCTCACCCACCGCGGCGTCACCATCACCGGCAGCCGCTCCACGAGCGCGCGAATCATCTCGAACGACAGGCTGCCGGAGCCGATGATGATGGACGCGCGCAGCTCGACCACCGGCACGCCGTGCGCGCGCAGCCTCTCCCCGACTTCATGCCGGCTGCGCAGGTGCTCCGACAGTCCGGAATCATCCTCGCCCAGGCCGCTGAGATAGATGATCCGCCGAACGCCCGCGGCGCGCGCGGCAGCAGCAAAACGATCCGCCGCAGTTCGATCCTGGGCCGCGAAATCGCCCGTTGCACCCATGGAGTGCACCATGTAATACGCGGCCTCGACCCCTTGCATGGCCCGCGCGAGCGACGCGACATCGAGCACATCGCCGGAGACAACCTCGACGCCCGCCGGCACGCGCGCCGCCAAGCGTTCCGGCTGCCTCGCCAGGCACAGCACGCGCCAGCCATCGGCGGCCAACAGGGGCAGCAACCGGCCGCCGACATAGCCAGTCGCTCCGGTCAGGAGAATGAGCTTGTCAGCGGGCATAAGGGGCCCCTTCGCCATGCAGGCCAGCCATCAGCCTGGTCACCGCCAGCTCCTTCGCCTTAGCCTCCACTTCCACCGTCAGCGGCGAGACCAGCCGCGCCTTCGCGGCAAGCGCAGCATGGCCGTGGCCACCGTCGAGCGGAACTTGATCGGTTCGGCCCCGAGCTGGCAGCACAGGCCGTGGCGAAGTGGATGTGCGCTTCTCCGTGTCACGCATTCAGCCTCCAGATTGTGAGGTTCAGCGCTGCGGCAAAGCTCACCCACGCGAGGTACGGCGCAAGCAGCCACCCGGCGAGACGGTTGATTTGAAAGAAAGCGCGCAGCGTTGCGGCGATGGCCCCCCACAGCAGCAGTATTTCCCCGAATGCGATGGCCGGGAGGTGCCATCCGAAGAACAACGGCGTCCACGCCGCATTCAGAGCCAGTTGGACGATGAACCACATCAACGCGCGACGCTGCGCCCCGAACCCGCCGCGCTGCCAGACCAGCCATGCCGCCACGGCCATCATCGCGTAGAGCGCGCTCCACACCGGGCCGAAGACCCAGCCGGGGGGATTCCAGGATGGCTTATTGAGACCGGCATACCAGTCACCCGGTGGGAATAGCGCTCCCATCGAGGCCGAGCTGAAGCACATTCCCGAACATACAACCAGACCCAGCCAGCGCGTTGTCCCTCGGATGTCTTGAACGGACTGCTCACTCATTGTTGAATTCTTTACTCCATTCGCAATGTTTCGGTCGTGAGAGAGTAGTTCCCTCGAGGTTGTGGCGGCCCAACGCGCAGCATCAGCGGCGGCGCGCAGCGGACCGTCCGGTGCAACCGGTTGTTATGCGGCCCTTAACGATACCGATCACCTGCCGCCTCACAAAGCGCAATACACCGATCGAACTAGCCTCGACTTTGTCCATGTACGTGGCGCAGACCAGTCGTCTGATCAGTCGCGTTCGCGATAAGCGCACCGCATCGCGATACAGACCAAGCGCAGAGACCTTCGGCCCGCGTCGCCGTATCACCGTATCATCCGGCGCAAGATGAACTTTGCCCGACGGCGCGAACGCGCGCGGGACAAGGTCAACCAGAACACAGGCCGCATACAGAGCAGACCAGCGGTCGCGGTTCATCACCCGATGATAGTTCTGAAAATGACCCTTATCGCCCAGGCCCATCACGCGCAGAATGGATGTTATCGTCCAACGACCCGGCGCGAGAATCGCCCCGATCAACAGCGCTTCCGCATGGCGCGCCTCTCTGGTTGGACGGCGCGAGCTGATGTTGCCGATCTCTTTTTCCCAAATACCAGATGGACAACGTCGAGGTTAGCAGGCTGTAGGAGCAGCGCGATCTCTGCGTTACGCTTCTTGTCGCGTACGGGCACGGCATGCCGAATCTGCGGCGCGCCTCGGGCGCCGCAGCCGCATGCGACTGCGTGACCTGCGCGATATGAGCGGACCAGGCCGGCAGAGGTGATCCAACGGTCTGGCGGCAGGCTGATGTCTGACGGTCGTTGATCAGTGCCCCTGGCGTCAACCAATCCTCAACCCCAGCATCCTGAGCTGCTCTTCCGCGACGTGGGCCGGAGCTTCGTCCATCAATGACGCGGCGCTCGATGTCTTGGGAAAGGCGATGAC
>JAYRVL010000044.1:0-2983 GCA_041918575.1 Anaerolineae bacterium
AGGGGGGCGCTCCGGGCGCTATCGAGACCATTCTCACTGCCTGGCTGAGCAGTTACCCCCGATCGGATTCAACGCGGCAACCGCCTGGCCGCGGAAGAGCGCGCGGCCGACGGCAGCTTGGCGCTGATCACCCAACAGGCGTATGAGCCGGTCTTCAACCACGTGGTGGTCGAAACCGACGCGGCCGGCGGCGTGACGAGCACCGCCTACGACGCCAACGGCAATCGGCTCAGCGAAACCGACGCCAACGGCCACACCACCCGGTACGAGTATGATTTGTTCAACCGCCTGACGATCATCGCCGACGCGCTTGGCCACACGCGCGCCTTCACCTATGACCTTGCCGGCAATCGGCTCAGCGAAACCGACGCCGCCGGGGCCGCCACGACTTACGCCTACGATCCGTTCGGCCAGCTCATCCGCCGCACCGATGCCCTGGGTCAGATCACCGCCTTCGCGTACGATGCCAACAGCAACATGACCGCGCTGACCGACGCCCGCGGCCACACCACCACCTTCCAGTTCGACGGCCTGAACCGCCTCCGCGCGGCCGTTGACCCCCTGGGCGGCGTCACCCGCTACGCCTGGGACGCGTTGGGCAACACGGTCACGATCACCGATGCGCTCGGCATGGTCATCCAGCGCGGCTTCGACCCGCTCCAACGCCTGGTGGTCGAAACCGCCGACGCCGGCGGGCTGGATCTGACCACGCGGCTGACTTACGACCCCAACGGCAATCTCCTCACCAGCGCCGACCCGACCGGCGTCGTTACCTGTTTCACCTACGATGCGTTGAACCGCCGCACGCAGGAGACGCACGACTGCGGCGGCCTGAACCTGGCGACCGCCTATCAGTTCGACGCGGTGGGCAACGTGGTTCGCATCACCAGCCCGGCCCAAGTTGCGGCAGCCATGACCTACGATGCCCTGGACCGCATCATTGAGCTGCGGCAGGACGCGAGTGGGCTTGCCCTGACGCACCGGTTCGTCTACGACCCGGTGGGCAATCTGCTCGGCACGACCGACCCGGCCGGCGTGCTGACCACCTACGACTACGACGCAGCCGACCACCGCCTTGCTCAGCATGTGGACGCCCGGCCCGGCGGTCTGAATTTGACCACCAGCTACCAATTCGACCCCGTCGGACGCATGATTGCCACTACGGACCCCGAAGGCCAAACCAGCGCCAACACGTTGGATATGTTGGGGCAGGTGGTGAGCAGTCGCGACGCGCTCGGCCAGGCGACCACCTATGCCTACGACGCGTTCGGCCGCGACTACGCCGCGTACACGGCGCGTCTGCAGTCGCCGCGCTGAGGCGCGTCGGATTCCAGCAGTTCCAACAGCCACCCGCACCCAATCACGACAAGCGCAAATTGACTGCCAACAAAGCGGCGCGAGAAGCGTTCCTGTAGGTCCGGTCTCCTGGCCGGACGACGTCGGACGAGAGAAGCAAGCTCTGCCGCGGACGGCGTCGTCACGCCGGAGACGTGACCTACGGCTACGGCTTGGTATGCCATCCAACAGAGGGCGCGGTCACGCCAAAGGCGTGACCTACGGTTCGAGCGACTCGGGTGATAGTCGAGACACGCGGCGCCGGTCTGTTTTTCCAAATGTTCATGAATTGCGCCTGTGGTTCAGCAATTCCAAGGTTAACGCACATCCAAATGAACATGTACCATACTTCTGAGTCTCGCGCGGCTTGTCGCAAGTGAAGACGTGTGCTAAAATCGGTGACAGGGTGGGTTGAGATTCGGGGTAGTGACCGGCAAGAACCGCCTGACAAGGATCACATCCGATGACGATCAATGCAGTCTCGGCCTTTCGGGGGGTGAATTGCAGTTGGGCAGGCGTGCAACGAAGTCATTACACGCCTTCGCAGAGTTTTGGAAAGCGTGATGAGTGTCGGGGGTAAACCTGGAGGAGTGTCATGCGTAAGTTAGCTACTATCCAAATGATTCGCGAGATCGAGCCGATCCCGAACGCGGACCGTATCCTGCTCGCGCGGTTCCAGGATGTCGCCTGGCAGTGCGTGGTGGCGAAGGATGACGGTTTCAGCGTCGGCGACTACGCCGTGTTCCTGGAGGTGGACAGCCTGGTTGACCCGACGCAGCCCCGCTTCGCGTTCATGGCGGCCCACAAAGGCCGCGTCCGCACGATCCGGCTGCGCGGCGTTTGGTCGCAGGGGCTGGCGCTGTCCCTGGCGAAGTTCCCAGAGCTGGCAGGGCTGACGCTGGCGCCGGGCCTCGACGTGACCGAGACCCTGGGCATCCAGCAGTACGTCCCGCCGGAGCCGGCTTCGGTGGGCGGCGACGCGCTCGGCCCCTTCCCCGGCTTCATCCCCAAGACCGACGAACTGCGCGTCCAGGCGTATCCGGCCGTGCTGGACGAGCTGCGGGGCCTGCCGGCCGTGGCAACGGTCAAGTGCGACGGTTCCAGCGGCACGGTCTACCGCTGGAACGACCATTTTGGCGTCTGCTCGCGCAACCTGGAGATGAAGGAGACCGCGGAAAACGCTTTCTGGAAGGTGGCGCGCAAGTACAACCTGGAGTTGCAAATGCCGGAGGGTTACGCGGCGCAGTTCGAGGCGTGCGGCGAGGGGATTCAGAAGAACCGCCTGGCGCTGCGGGGGGTGGATGGATTCGTCTTCAACGTCTGGCACATCCCCAGCGGTCGCTACCTGGATCACGAGGAGGCGCATGCCTTCGCGCGGTCGCTTGGAATGCCGGTCGTGCCGGAGGTGCAGCGCTGGGAGCATTTCGATGCAACGCTGGAAGATCTGCTGCAAATGGCGCAGGGAGTCTACGCGGGTACGCGCAATCAGCGCGAGGGCATCGTGATCCGGCCGCTGCACGAGCGTTTTTCGCCGGCGCTGGGCGGCCGGCTCAGCTTCAAGGCGCTGAACAATGTCTACCTGCTGGCGGAGGAGTGAGGGGCGGAGGATCACTTAGCCTGTTTTCGACATAGAACAGATGTTTCCATA
>JAYRVL010000045.1:0-2223 GCA_041918575.1 Anaerolineae bacterium
CATTGGTCCCCCTATCGAAGATGGCTTTTACTACGACTTCGAGCTGCCCCGCGGCCTGACGCCCGAAGACCTGGAGGTGATCGAGAAGCGTATGCGTCAAATCATCGGCGGGCGGCATGCGTTTGTGCGCCGCGAGGTGAACGCTGACGAGGCGGCCGCGCTGTTCAAGCAACAGCCGTACAAACTGGAGTTGATCGCAGGGCTGGCGCAGGGCGGCGTGGATGAGTACGGCAACGAGACGGACGAAGCGTCGGTCATCAGCACCTATCGGCACGATGTGTTCGAGGACCTCTGTCGCGGGCCGCATGTCGAGCATACGGGGCAGATTCCAGCCGATGCGTTCAAGCTGATGAGCGTGGCGGGCGCGTATTGGCGCGGAGATGAACACAACGCCATGCTGCAGCGCATCTACGGAACGGCCTGGCGCAATAAGAATGAACTGAACCTGTACTTGCAGATGCTGGAAGAGGCGAAGAAGCGCGACCATCGCAAGCTGGGCAAGGAGCTTGAGATCTTCACGTTCGACGATGAGGTGGGGCCGGGGCTGCCGCTGTGGCTGCCGGCCGGCGGGGTGTTGATCGAAGAGCTGGAGCGACTGGTCAAAGAGATGGAGACGAAGGCCGGCTATGAGCGGGTGCGCACGCCCCATCTGGCCAAGGAATCGCTCTATGTGCATAGCGGGCACCTGCCCTACTACGCGGAGAGCATGTATCCACCCATGGAGTTGGAGGGCGTCCGCTATTACGTCAAGCCGATGAACTGCCCGATGCACCACAAGATCTTTGCGGCCAAGCCGCGCAGCTATCGCGAACTGCCCCTGCGCCTGGCCGAATACGGTACCTGCTACCGCTATGAGAAGAGCGGCGAGCTTTTCGGGCTGATGCGCGTGCGTTCGATGCAGATGAACGATGCGCACATCTATGTGCCGGAGGCGCAGTTCGAGCAGGAATTCATGGGCGTAATTGCGATGTACCGGCAATACTTCGACATCTTTGGGATTGACAAGTATGTCATGCGCCTGAGCACGCACCACGCGAAGGGGCTGGGCAAGAAGTACATTGACAACGAGCGCCTGTGGCTGAAGACGGAGGAGATGGTGCGCAACGCCATGCGCAACGGCAATGTGCCTTTCGTGGAAGCGCCGGACGAAGCGGCGTTCTACGGGCCAAAGATTGACGTGCAGATCTGGAGCGCGATTGGTCGCGAGTTTACGCTGGCGACGAACCAGGTGGACTTTGCGCAGCCCGAGCGCTTCGATCTGAAGTTCATCAATCAGAACGGCGAGGATGAGATGCCGTTGGTCATTCACCGGGCGCCGTTGAGCACGCACGAACGCATGATCGGTTTTCTGATCGAGAACTACGCGGGTAACTTCCCGGTCTGGTTGGCGCCTGAGCAGGTGCGCGTGATTCCGATTACGGACAACCACAACGACTATGCAACCAACCTGGCGCGGCGCCTGCGCGACGAGGGGGTGCGCGCGCAAGCCGATCTTGGCTCTGAGCGCATGAACGCCAAAATTCGTAAGGCGCAGGGCATGAAAGTACCCTACATGTTGGTGGTGGGCGATCAGGAGATGGCAAACGATGCCGTTTCTCTGCGCCGGCGCGATGGGTCGCGTCAGGACGGGATGCCGACGAGCGAATTCATGGCTCTGGTCAAGGCGCGCATTGCCAGTCGAGCGCCGGCTCTGTAACCGAACATCCAGCCGCCGTTGATGGGGTGCAGCGGCGGCAGTCGGCGCCAGATGCCTGAGCAGTTATGATTTACGAGGCGCGCGAGCGTTACGTATCGAACAGCACACTGGCCTGCCAGCCATCAGCCGTCTGGCTAACGCTGAGACCGTGATAGGTGACAGCCTTGATGGGTGAGCGGTCGCTGCGGCCGCGGACGCCAGCCACGGTCGCGACCAGGTGGGCGGGGTCTGCGCCGAGCGGCAGCGAAAGGGTTTGTACGCTGAACTGCGTGTAGAGTTCTCCTTCTGTCTCCATCCAAAAGAGCAGCTCCTGCAGCCAGCGCACCAACAGCATTTCCAGGTCCGCGCCTTCAACCTGCACCCGGCGCGTCACCTCAATCGGCGCGGCAAACGGCGCCTGGATCAGGCGAAAAAGGGTCTCGCCCGCATTGGCAAAGAGCGTGGGAAGATCGCGCCCGATGATGCGCACGGCCCAGTCGGCCGTGTGATCCAATTCCTGGTAGATGGGCGATTGCCCCGGCAGCGAG
>JAYRVL010000046.1:0-1565 GCA_041918575.1 Anaerolineae bacterium
CAGGCAGGCGCGCGCGGCGTTGATATAGGCGTCGGCCTGGCGATGTTTGCTGCTCGCCGCGTTGATCAGGGCAAGGCCCTGCTGCGCGTAGTCCTGCGCCAGGCGGTAATCCTCGGCTGCCAGGTAGATTTCGGCCAGCAGGTTGACGGCAATCGCTGCCTGCGCCTGTTCCTGGGCGGCGCGTGCCAGGAAGATCACTTGCTCGCCCCAGGCGATGGCTTCGTTCAAGTCGCCGCGGCGAAAGCAGACGCAGGCCAGGTAATGCAAGAGGTGGAACTGGCGGTCCGCATCTACGCGATCGGCGCTGGCTGCGGCGATGCTGCCCAGGCAGGTCTTCCATTCGATCCATTGGCCGGTGTACAGCATGGTCGGATGCATGGCCAGCGCCAGGTCAACGGCCAGGGGCAGAAAGGCGCGGGTGAAGGCGGCCCAGTGCAGCAGGCGCTGTTCGTGACCGTGCTCTGGAGGCAGGGCGCTGCCGGCCGCCGGCTGCTGCCAGGCGTCCAGCCAGTATTGCAGGCCGCGCTGCAGGCCGGTCATGAATTCTTCTGTGTAATCAAGGCGGTTCATACGACGGGCGCTCCGGTCGGCGCCATCACGCCCACCAGTTCAGACAGGACGAAATACTCGGTCAAGCGGTGAATACTGTAGACCATATCCTGCGCCGCGCGCCCCACATTCAACAGCGAGGCATTGACCAACTCCTGGATCGCCCGGCAAAACTCGTCATCGGCCGGCATCCCACTGACCGCGGCCAGGTGTTGCCACGCGGTCCCGCGGGCGTCGAGCAGCGGCATGTGCAGCAGGAGATGACGGGCCGGCCGGGAGAGGTGCTGCCAGGCATAGGCAAACAGGTAGCGGTAGAGATCGTAATCGCCCTCGCTGACCCGAACCAGGTCGGCCAGCACCTGGTCGAGCGGCAGCGACTGCAGTTGACCCACCACCCACTTGATTGCCAGCGGGTTGCCGTCGGTGATGCGCGCGACGCGCGCCAGGTCTTCATCGCTGGCATGGCGCAGCGCCTCGATGTTGCGGTCCTGACCCTCATAGCGGATAAAATCCACCGCGTCGTGCAGCGTCAGCGGCCTGGTGGTCAGCGATGTCACCGGCTCGAAGGCGCCGACCGCGTAGCGCGAGGTGAGCAAGATACGGGCGGGACGTGAGAGGCGATGCAGGCCCATGACTAACGATTGCACATCGGGCGCGGTCTCCAGGTTATCCACGACCAGCAGGGTGGAATGCGCGCCCAGCGCCGCGCGCACCGGCGCCTCGCGGCGGTCAGTGGGTTGACCGGTCGTCGAGGCCAGATCGAGGCGCCGCGCGAGCTCCTCCAGCAACTGCGCATACGACAGCGCGGGCGCGTCCAGGCTGTGCGCGCGGCCCCAGGCAAACAGCCGCTGCTGCACCGTGATCCAGATGACGCGTTCAAAGCGGCCGTCGTAGATCAGCGCCTCGCAGACCGCGCGCGCCAGGGCCGTCTTACCGATGCCGCCCATGCCATCGAGAGCCACCAGCCAGTGCGCTTGCGCGTCGGTGAGGAAGCGGCGCAGCGCGGAGAGTATTTC
>JAYRVL010000047.1:0-2599 GCA_041918575.1 Anaerolineae bacterium
GCCTGGGTGCAGGTGAACGAGGAGGGTACGGCTGTGGCCGCGGCCACAGCCGTACCCTCCTCGTTCACCTGCACCCAGGCCTTCTGCACCGCTGCGGCGACGTAGAGCCAGTGCGGGATGCCATCCATGCCGGAAAAGTCGGCTCTCTCACCGAAGGCGTCGGTCATGCCCAACGCTTGCAGGGTGGCGTCCAGCCTGAGGGTGCTGGAGATCTTGAACCGCGGCAGGAAGACCTGCACCTCTCGCTCTCGCAGACCCAACAGCCAGTGATCCAGGCGTTCCGCGGTGAACAGCGCGTCGAGACCGGCCAGCCCCTTTTCCCTGGCAGGCAAGAGCACGACCATCGAAAGGGCGTCGCCGGCGTAGGGCAGGCTCAAGACCTGGATGTCGTCAACCTCTGCATACGGCAGGCGGCAGGTCTGCTGCGTTGTTTGTGATGGTTGCCGCCCTGATGGTTTCTGCGCTCAGCGCGTATGCCGCAGGCCCACGGGTCCGTGTTGTTCATGCTTCACCGGATGCACCGGCTGTTGATGTGTGGGTAGATGGGGCCAAGGCTTTCACCAATGCACCGTTCAAGGGCATTACGCAGTACGCCGGTCTGACCGCGGGCGAGCACAAGGTGCAGGTTGTTCCCACGGGCCAGACTGAACCGGCCGTGATTTCCGCTACATTGACCCTGGACAACGACAAGGATTACACCGTTGTCGCCGTCGGTAAGCTCGCCAATATCGAGCCGCTGGTTCTGGTTGATAACAACAGCGCCCCGGCCGCTGGCAAGGCTCACGTGCGCTTCGTCCATGCGTCTCCTGACGCTCCGGCCGTTGATATTGCCGTCAAGGGTGGGCCAGTGATCTTCAGCAACGTGGCTTTCAAGGGTGTAGGCGACTACACGCCGGTGGATGCCGGCACGTATGACCTGGAAGTGCGCCTGGCCGGCACTGAGACTGTAGCTCTGTCCGTTCCTGGCGTCAAGCTGGACGATGGCTCGGTTTACACCGTCTTCGCGATGGGTCTGGCTGGCGGTGAGCCGGCGCTGGTAGCGGTTCCGAGTGTGGATTCAACCCATGCGAGCGCCGCTGCGCCGACAACCCTGCCTACGACTGGCGGCGAGAGCGTCCTGCTGTTGGCCCTGCTGGCCGGCGCTGCTCTCCTGATGATGGGCGGCGGTGTGCATATGGCCGCTAATCGCAACCGCTAAACCCAACTGCCCCCTGGTGATCGTGAAAAAGGCCGGTGTTGAACGCCGGCCTTTTTTGATATACTCATCCCAATCACCGGAACAAAGGGGGGCGGGTTGGCAGCTCGTTTCACTCGGTTGGACGCCTTACTGACAGAACGCCAATGGGACGCTAACCCCGGCGTGGTGAAACTCAACGCGCCGACCGCGCCCCGCGCAGCAGCCATACACCGAGCCAAATTTGAGCCACGGCGAAGATCGCCACAAACAGAATGAGCCCCAACGACACGAGATCGAACAGACCGGTGCGCCGAATAAACAAAAAACTCAGGACGGTTAGGATGGCGAATGCGCCGCCGGTACCAACGAAGACGCAGCCAAAGCCGTTCGGCTGCCGTTGTTCCCAGGGCGCTGCGCTCTCCAACTGATCCTGATCGTCTGAAGATTGCATAGTCTGCCTCATTCCTAGATTCTAATACTCCAGCCATTGTACACCGGCGGGAGATGCTGTCAATTGGAGACCGGAGATTGGAGATTGGAGACCGGAGATTGGAGATTGGAGACCGGAGATCGGAGATTGGAGATTGGAGATTGGAGACCGGAGATTGGAGATTGGAGACCGGAGAGACCCCTGTGGGGGTATGATATAGGCCATAGTCAGGCTGACAGGCATTGCTATACTTTGGTCGTGGGTTCAGGTGACCCTGGGGGCCTGGCTCAGGAGCAAAATTCGATCACCATCCGATGAACAGACGAGGACAGACAGAGGTTGACTTTATGGCAAACATCAACAAGATCAAGGGCGTTATTGGTATCCTGACCGGCGGCGGCGACGTGCCCGGACTCAATCCGGCCATTCGCGCCGTGACGATCCGGGCGCTGCGCGAGGGCTACAAGGTGGTCGGCATCCGTCATGGCTGGGCCGGCGCGATTGACATCGTGCGCGATGACAAGGCTGACAACAGCGACAACTTCCAGTGGCTGACGGAAGAGGCGGTGAACAGAGCGGGCCGCACCGGCGGCACCTTCCTGCACAGTTCGCGCACGCGGCCCAGCACTGTGTCACGCAAGAGCGTGCCCGCACATCTGCAGGAGCAATACCAGGCAGACACCAACGACCTGACCCCGGAAGTGCTCAAGAACCTGGCCTGGTTGGGCGTGGATTACATGATCCCCATCGGCGGTGATGATACCTTGAGCTACGGCGTGCGCCTGGCGCAGGAAGGTTTCAAGGTGGTCGCCATTCCCAAGACGATGGACAACGACGTGCCTGGCACCGATTACTGCATCGGTTTCAGCACCTGCGTCACCCGCACGATTGCCATGACCAACATCCTGCGTACTTCGGCCGGCTCGCATGAGCGTTTTCTGGTCATGGAAGTGTTTGGCCGCTATGCCGGGTTCACGGCCATGCTGCCGACC
>JAYRVL010000048.1:0-1602 GCA_041918575.1 Anaerolineae bacterium
CAATTACCCATCCTCAGCGCGCTTTCGATCGCCTTCATCGAGCTGGTGCGCGGGGTGCCGTTCGTCAGCATCATCTTCATGTCACAGTTGATGCTGCCGCTCTTTCTCCCCGAAGGGGTGACGATTGACCGCGTTATTCGAGCCATGGCCGGCGTCGTCATTTTCAGCGCGGCCTACCTGGCCGAAAACGTGCGCGGCGGCTTGCAGGCCATTCCGCGCGGGCAGGTTGAAGCGGCGCAGGCGCTGGGCCTGAGCGGGTCCAAGACTATGCTGCTCATCGTCCTGCCGCAGGCGCTGCGCGCCGTCATCCCGGTGCTGGTCGGCCAATTCATCGCCCTCTTCAAGGACACTTCGCTGGTGGTCATCGTTGGTTTGCTGGAGCTGCTGGGCATTGCCAAGACCGTGTTGGCGCAGCCAGATTTCCTGGGCCTGCAAACCGAGGTCTACCTCTTCATCTCGGTGATTTACGGCATCTTCTGTTACCTGATGTCGGCCGTCAGCCAACGCCTGGAAACGGCGCTGGGCGTGGGGGTGCGCTGATGACCATTGGATATTTCACCATGGATCGGCGCGCCGAGTCAGAGAAAGCGTGAGCAAGAGCATGAGTCAAAACACAGACACTACGCACGATCCGATCATCGCCTGTCGCGATGTGCATAAATGGTACGGCCAATTTCATGTCCTGCGCGGCATCAACATGGAAGTGGGCAAAGGCGAGGTGATTGTCATCTTTGGCCCGTCCGGCTCCGGCAAATCCACTTTTATCCGCACCCTCAACCGGTTGGAGGAGCATCAGCGCGGGCAGATCACCATTGATGGCGTCGAGTTGACCCACGATGTGCGCAACATCGAGCGCATCCGCAGCGACACCGGCATGGTCTTTCAACAGTTCAATCTCTTTCCTCACCTGACGGTGCTGGACAACGTGGCGTTGGCGCCCGTGTGGGTGCGCCGTTGGCCCCGCGCCCGCGCCGAAGAAACCGCCATGCAACTCCTGGAGCGCGTGGGCATCAACGACCAGGCGCGCAAATACCCTGGGCAGCTGTCCGGCGGCCAGCAGCAGCGCGTGGCGATTGCGCGGGCGCTCGCCATGCAGCCCAAGATCATGCTGTTCGACGAACCGACCTCCGCGCTCGACCCGGAGATGATCAAAGAAGTGCTGGATGTAATGATCGAGCTGGCGCGCAGCGGCATGACGATGCTGGTGGTGACCCACGAGATGGGCTTTGCACGGGCCGTGGCCAATCGCATGTTCTTCTTCGACAACGGCCAGATCGTGGAAAGCGGTAGCCCGGAGGACATCTTCAACCGCCCTACCGAAGACCGCACCAAACTCTTCCTCTCCCAGATTCTGTCGCACTGATGGCAGGTATGATACCACAGGGCGCTGATGTACATTGATCGCCGGCGACGCAAGCGTCGTTCACCTCTGCTCCTCCTGGTCGGGCTGATCTTGCTGGTGGGCGCGGCCTATGCCATCAACCAACAGGCCAGCCTCATCGAACTGCGCAACCCCCTGGCGCCGCCGGAGCGAACCCCCACCCCCACCCCCAGCGCCCACTCGGTCCAGGGAGATGCCGAAGCGCTCGACGCCAACGGCCA
>JAYRVL010000049.1:0-4601 GCA_041918575.1 Anaerolineae bacterium
AAAAATGGTGATCTCTTCCCCCTGCGGTTGCGCGTGATCGAGCGGGACGCGAAACTCATGCTCGGTCAAGACAAGGCCGGGAATCCGATAGACCGAACGGGCGTTGATCAGATCATCCAGGTTGATGGGTAGAATGCTCATTGGTTGAAACCATTTCGTGACAGAATGCTTGCAACTATTGTACCATGACTTGACCTGTGTTACAATCACTCCAAATCATTTATGAAGGACTGGAAACAAGCATGACTCAAACCAAACATACGCCGGGCATTGATCCGGCGCACGATTATTTGCGCTATGACCAACAGCCGCTCGACGCCATCTTCAACCCGCAGAGTGTGGCCCTGATCGGCGCCACCGAGAAGCCCGGCAGTGTAGGGCGCACCATCCTCTGGAATTTGATCAGCAGCCCCTTTGGCGGCGCCGTCTTCCCCATCAACCCCAAGCGCCCCAATGTGCTGGGCATCAAGTCGTATCCCAGCGTGCGTGAAGTTCCCGATCCGGTTGACCTGGCGGTCATCGTCACGCCCGCGCCCACCGTGCCCGACATCATCGGCGAGTGCGTCGAGGCCGGCGTGCGCGGGGCCATTGTCATCTCGGCCGGCTTCAAGGAGACCGGCCCGGAGGGCGTCGCCCTGGAGACGCAGATCATGGCGCAGGCGCGCAATAAGATGCGCATCGTCGGCCCCAACTGCCTGGGCGTGATGAACTGCCTGACCGGCATGAACGCCACTTTTGCCAACGCCATCGCGCGGCCCGGCAAGGTCGGTTTCATCAGCCAGAGCGGCGCGCTCTGCACGGCCGTGCTCGACTGGAGCTTCAAGCAGAATGTGGGCTTCACCGCGTTCGTCTCCATCGGCTCCATGCTCGACGTGGGCTGGGGCGACCTGATCCATTACCTGGGCGATGACCCGCGCACGGAGAGCATCGTCATCTACATGGAAACCATCGGCGATGCGCGGGGCTTTCTGTCCGCCGCGCGTGAAATCGCCCTGACCAAGCCGATCATCGTCATCAAACCCGGGCGCACGGAAGGCGCGGCCAAGGCGGCCGCTTCGCACACCGGCTCCCTGACCGGCAGCGACGAGGTGCTCGAATCGGCCTTCCGCCGCAGCGGCGTCCTGCGGGTGAACAGCATTTCCGATCTGTTCTACATGTCTGAGGTGCTCTCCAAGCAGCCGCGGCCCACCGGCGGCCGCCTGACCATCGTCACCAACGCGGGCGGGCCGGGGGTGTTAGCCACCGACGCGCTACTCATGGGCGGCGGCGAGCTGACCGAGCTGTCGCAGGCCACCTACGAAGAACTGAACAAAATCCTGCCGCCGGCCTGGAGCCACAACAACCCGGTGGATGTGCTGGGCGACGCCAGCCCGGAACGCTACGCGCAGGCGCTGGAGATCGCGGCGCGCGACGCCAACAGCGACGGCCTGCTCGTCATCCTGACGCCGCAGGCCATGACCGACGCCACGCGCACGGCGGAGGCGTTGACGCCGTTTGCCCAGTCCACTGGCAAGCCGGTGCTTGCCAGTTGGATGGGCGGCGCTGATGTGGAGAAGGGCGAGCAGATCCTCAACCAGGGCAACATCCCCACTTTCCAGTATCCTGACACTGCCACGCGCATGTTCAACTACATGTGGCGCTATAGCTACAACCTGCGCGGCCTGTATGAGACGCCGATCCTGCGCAGCGAGGCCGAAACCGGCGGCCAGAATCGCACGCGCGCCGGCCAGTTGGTGGACGCGGTGCGCGCATCGGGCCGCACGATCATGACCGAGACCGAATCCAAGCAGCTCCTGGCGCTGTACGACATCCCGATTGTGCCGACGGAGATTGCCGCCAGCGAAGCGGACGCGGTCGCTTGGGCCGACAAGTTTGGCTATCCCGTGGTGTTGAAAATCTATTCGGAAACGATCACCCACAAGACCGATGTGGGCGGCGTGCGCCTGAATTTGCAAAATGCCGAGGATGTGGGCTACGCGTACCGGGCCATCGAGCGGGCCGTGCGTGAGCGGGTGGGCGCAGAGCATTTCCAGGGCGTCACCGTGCAGCCGATGATCAAGCTGGACGGCGCGTATGAACTGATCATCGGTTCGAGCGTTGACCTGCAGTTTGGCCCGGTGCTGCTCTTTGGCGCGGGCGGACAGCTCGTGGAGATTTTCAAGGACCGCTCACTGGCGCTGCCGCCACTCAACACCACCCTGGCGCGACGCATGATGGAACAGACGCGCATCCACCGCGCGCTGAAAGGGGTGCGCGGGCGCCAGGCGGTGGACATGGCCGCGCTCGAACAAATCCTGGTCAATTTCAGCCAATTGATCGTGGAGCAGCCCTGGATCAAGGAGCTGGACATCAACCCGCTGCTGGCCATGGAGCCGAAGGGCGATGGACGGCCCTCGCTCATCGCGCTGGATGCCCGCGTCGTGGTCTACGGCGCGGAGGTGAGCGCCAAAGACCTGCCGCGGCTGGCCGTGCGCCCGTATCCCAGCCAGTACGCGGCTTGGTGGACCTTGAAAAACGGACAGAAGGCGATCATCCGGCCCATCCGGCCAGAGGATGAGCCGATGCTGGTCAAATTCCATCAAACGCTGTCGGACAGGAGCGTCAACATGCGCTACCTCAGCCCGCTGTTGCTGGGCGAACGGGTGGCGCACGAACGGCTGGCGCGGCTGTGCTTCATTGATTATGATCGTGAGATGGCGCTGGTGGCGCGTGGCGAAGATCCCGACAGCGGCGAGCGCGCCATCTTCGGCGTGGCGCGTTTACAGAAGGTCTTCGGCTCCGACGCCGGCCGCTTCAATTTGCTCATCAACGACCGCTACCAGGGGCAAGGCCTGGGCACGGAGCTGCTGCGGCGCTTGATCGCCGCCGGTCGCGCCGAGGGTCTGGGGCGCATCCAGGCCGAATTCGCGCCCAACAACTACCTGATGCGCAGCATCAGCCAGAAGCTGGGATTCAAGTTGACCGAGACGCCCGGCGCGGCCACGGTCAGGGCGGAATTGACCCTCTGATTCATCCGGCCTCATCTCATTCCCCGGGCGAGATGTTTTGACATCACAACTGATTGTAGCGGAAGCAGCTCACGACATGATCGTTGACCATGCCGGTGGCCTGCATGAACGCGTAGCAGATGGTGGAGCCGACGAACTTGAACCCGCGGCGCAGCAGGTCTTTGCTCATGGCGTCCGACACAGGCGTGTGCGCAGGCAGGTCGGCCAGATCGCGCCAGGCATTGCGCAGCGGCCGGCCATCTACAAACGGCCAGATATAGGCATCGAAATTGCCAAATTCCCGTTGAATCGCCAGGAAAGCCTGCGCGTTCCCGATCGCGGCCGCGATCTTGAGCCGATTGCGCACGATGCCCGCATTGCCGAGAAGTTCGGTCACCTCCGCGTCGCCAAACGCAGCAACCGCGGCCGCATCGAAATCGGCGAAGGCCCGTCGAAAATGCATGCGCTTGTTCAGGATGGTGGACCAGCTTAGTCCGGCCTGCATCCCTTCCAGGATCAGCATCTCGAACAGCTTGCGGTCGTCGTGAACCGGTACGCCCCATTCCTCATCGTGATAGGCCAGGTAGAGCGGGTTGGTTGCAGCCGCCCAGGCGCAGCGTGTAAGCATGATTCCTCCTCGTTTCATCAATCGCTCCCCTGCGGCGGCGCGCAGCCTGAGCAGTGACGGGGTCAGTAGTTTATCATGCGGTCAGCCAACCGCCAAAACGGCACTCTTGATTGACTCGAACGGTAAAAGGGTGCTAAAGTAGCATTGACAAAGGCCAATCAACCGACTAGACTAAGAGCGCCTGCGCCGGCGTCGTTCATGCGCCGCGACCTTCCAGGCGACGACGCTGCGACGCACGCGGGCAGCGGCGGTTTTTGCCTGGGTCATTGGCCAGGTTGCGTCCCCCAGGGGTCTTATTCGATGTCGCATTGTACTCGACGTACATGGTGGTACCTTTGGCTGATGCTGGTCCTGGTGACCGGCTGCCAGGGAACTCCGCAGCCGAAAACTCCAGCCTCTGGGCTGTCGGCCGCGCCAACCCGGCCGCCGGCGCTCGCCAATTCCACCCAGACAACGCCCGCGACGGCCACACTGTCTGCTCCTGCGACGCCGACGGTGTGGATGCCGACCACTACCGCGTCCACCATGCCTACCACCGCCGCGCCGATCATGCCCACGGCCATCCCCAGCGTAACGCCCACGCCCCTGGCGCGCGCCTGGGTGCGGGCGCGCGCCAACGTGCGCAGCGGACCGGACACCACGTATCCATCGTTGGGAACGGTGGAGGGCGGTCAGGTCTTCGACGTGCGCGGACAGTCGGCTGATGGCGCCTGGATGCAAATCTGCTGCCTGGGCAAACCGCCCGCGCCGGGCTGGATGCTGGTTTCCCTACTCAACGTCGTCGGCGCGCGTGAGCACCTGCCGGTGGTCGAGGCGTCGGCGCCTGGCGCGAAGCCGGTCACGCCCACCCATACGCCCACACCCACGCCAACGGCTACCCCAACGGCGACGCCGACTCACACCCCGACCGCGACGCCAACGGCGACGCCGACTCGCACCCCGACCGCGACGCCAACGGCGACGCCGACTCGCACCCCGACCGCGAC
>JAYRVL010000050.1:0-1747 GCA_041918575.1 Anaerolineae bacterium
CGAGCTACATTGGTTCGAAGCGCACGGCATCGGGCGAAGGCGGATGAAAGACAAGTATCGGCTGGAGAGGCTCGTATGAAATACGTTCGCTGTGTCAAGAACGAAGCGTTCATCTACGACGAGGATGGAAAACCGTTCGATGATGTCCTGGACGATTTGCAGGTAGGGCAGGTCTACAGGTTGGCGCCGCCGGTCGAGAACGACGGGGCGATGTTGCGCGTCGTTGACGAATCCGGTGAGGATTACCTGTATCCCCCAGACTACTTCGAACAGTTCGAACCAGGCAATAACGGCGACCATCCCAATGCCGTCACCCTCTACGTGAGTGACTTCGTGAAAGGCGTTCTCCACGCGGAGTCGGTAGCGGCGCGCAAGTCGCTCAGCGCGCTGCTGCGCGAGTGGGTGGATGAACGGCTGGATCTGCCGGCCGAAGCTCGACGCGAGATGTGGCAGAATTTTGGGAATATCGAACGATGAAAACACTTACTCTGCAAGAAGCGCCAACGTTTTACACCTTGGAAGTTGATCGGACGGCGGTTGTGCAAGAACCGGCGCTTCTCCAGGCCAATGGACAGCCCGTGGCGATCTTGATGCCGATCTCAGAGTACGCCGAATACCAACAGTGGCGCCAGAATCGGCGCGCCCGCCGCAGGAGCGATCGGGTTGTCACGTCCGAAGAGGTTGAAAACGCCATCACGGCCTATCAGCACAGCGAAATCACGTTGGGCCGGGCCGCCGAGAAAAGCGGCATGACACGCTGGGCGCTGATGAAACTCCTCGAACAGAGAGGAACTCCAGTGACAATCGAAGTGCCTTCCGTCGCCAAAATGGATCAGTCTATCAACGTGCTCTTGGAACTTCAGTCGCATGGTCGTGTCTGACACCAATGTCTTGACCTCGTTTAGTGCAGACGCAAAATCAGCAGGCCGTCCTCCTGATCGGCCACATAGATCAGCCTGCCTACGACGCTGACGCCAAAGGCAAACCCTGGTGTAACGTACCCGCCACGCAGCGTGGGGTTGGCCGGATCAGTCACGTCAATGATCTGCAGGCTGCTCCCATCGGCTACATAGGCCACGTTTCCCACCACGCTGACCTCATTGGCATACTCCGGCGTATCGTACGCGCCGCGCAGGGTGGGGTTGGCCGGGTCGCTGATGTCAATGATGTGTAAACCACCGTACCCTTTCGTTACATACGCAAAATCGCCCACAACACTGACGCTTTTCACAAAGGTAGGCAAGACAGGGCTTTGTCCCACCAGCACAGGATGGGAGGGGTTGCTGACATTTAGAATCAGCAAGCGCGGTCCAACGCCGACGTAGGCGTAGCCCCCTTGCGCCTCCACCGCCCGAATGAAACCGCCGATTTGCCCAACCAGTTCGATCAACGGGGTCGGAGTTGGCGTTGGCGTCGGTGTGGGCTGGTGAGGCACGTGGGGGAAGAACGCTTTCGAGACTGCAGGCGTGCTGGCAACGGTGTTCCAGCCGCGGATGGCATCCGCCAACGGCTGCGCCTGCGTTCTGGTCGTTAATAACGTCACCGCGATCACGACGATCGCTACCACAACTGCCAAGAGTTCGGCACCACGACCGCGTGGACCAGATGTCATGTTTGGGTGTATCATGTTGTTGCTTCTCCGCAGCCCAACGGGATTACGGCGAGCGTGGTGTGGCAGTGGGCGACGCGCCCCCCTGCCCTCCACCGCCCAGTTCGATCTGTACCACACGTGGTTGGGCTTCCGGCC
>JAYRVL010000051.1:0-2534 GCA_041918575.1 Anaerolineae bacterium
AACCAGCGCGTGCAGCTCCTGCTCGAGCATGCCGTGCGCAGCGGGCAGATGGCGCGACTGGTCGCGCTGATCCAGGAGATCAACCCGGCGCGCTACCGGGAATTTACCGGCCGGCTGCTGGCGCCGGACGCAGATGCAGCGCCGGCGCGTTCTCAGACCAGCACTTCCTATCAGGCAACCCTCACCGGCTCCGGCGCCATCGCCCAGGGCGACGGCGCGCAGGCCGCCAGCGGCGGCAACATCGTCACAGGCGGCCGCGGTGATGAAGGGCCGGCGAGCGGGACAATCGCGCAGCGTCATCCGCAGCAGCAGTTGGCCGAATGGCAGCGCCGCTACGAGACGCTTTCGAAGCGCATCGCCGCGCTGGACAAGGACCTGAATCGAAGGATTTGCCGTGATTACCTTTTGTATGGCATAATCCATCTATAGTATAGAATAGCCTATACAAAAGGTAATTCTCGCATGGCGACTTCTAAGACTCTCGGATCAGACAGCGCCGAACTATTGCTGCGCCTCAGCGCAGCGGGGAGGCGCATTTTCTCGGTGGCCGATGCGCTGGCCGTGACCGGCAAAAGCTACAAGGCCACCGCAGCGCTGCTGGGCGAGTTGACGCGTCGCGGCTGGCTGGTACGCCTGATGCGCGGCCAATATCTGATCGTGCCCCTGGAGGCCGGCCTGGAGAGATCTCCGATGGCCGACCGCTACGTCGTTGCCCGTGAGGTGCTCAGCCCGCTCCCCTACTACATTTCTCACTACAGCGCCATGGAATTGCATCAAATGACGACCCAACCGCTCAATACGGTCCAGGTGACTATTCCCCGACAACGCTGCAGTCGAACTATTGCCAGCGTGGCGTATCGCTTCATCTATGCCAATCCGCGCGCATTTTGGGGTGCAGAGCTAATCTGGGTCACAGCTACAGACCAGGTGCAGGTTAGCGATCTGGAGAAGACCTTGCTGGATTGTGCGGCGCGGCCCGATTTGTGCGGTGGGCTGGCGGAGTTGGCCAAAGGCTTATGGTTGCGCAAGGACGACTTGGTTGAAAGTCGACTGGTGACTTATGTCAGGCGACTAAATCACAGGGCCGCCGCCGCGCGGCTTGGGTTCCTGATGGAAACCTACGGAATGGGGCAGCCAGAGACGATCACCGCACTGCAAGGGCTGGTCACCGACAGTTATGCCCTTCTCGATCCGACATTGCCCGATGGTGGGTCATACCGGGCTCATTGGCGATTGCGTGTCAACCTCGACCCCGAAGAACTGAAGACCATCATCTGGACGTAACGCATGATCTCATCTGCTGAAGTCGCCAAACTGGCCCATCGTCTCGGCGTGAGCGACCGCGTGATCGAGAAGGATTACGTACTCGGTTGGCTGCTGATCGGCATCGCGCAGAGCGACCTACGACGCGGGCTGGCCTTCAAGGGCGGTACGGCGCTCAAAAAGTGCTACTATCCGGATTACCGTTTCTCTGAGGACATGGACTTCACCCTCTGTGCTGAGATGGCTCACAACGACTTGGTCAATGCTTTCATGGGATTATTCCCCGTCCTCAGCCGGCAAGTCAACCTAACCTTGACGCTGCAAAATGCCGAACAAAACGTCTTCGAAAGCACGATGCTGCTCATCAACTATGTAGGCCCCCTGCAGGCGCGACTTGGCTCGCGGCGTCTGAAGGTGGATGTTACACGCGGTGAGCGATTGCTCTACCCGCTCAATGATAGGCCGCTCCATGCGTCCTACAGCAACTATCCGACAAATGTGTCGCTCCGCACTTATGCGCTGGAGGAAATCCTGACGGAGAAACTGTGCGCCCTGATGGGACGGACCGAGCCTCGTGATCTCTACGACGCGTACTATCTGTTCGAGTCGGGCGATGTGGACTTGTCTCTCTTACCAGCGAGCTTTGTCGTCAAGTGTCAACACAAGGGACATGATCCGGCGCAACTCGGCGCCGTGCTTGCAAGCAAAATCCCAACCTACGAGAAGCTGTGGATGCCTCGGCTGGCAGTACAAGTAGTGCAGTTGCCTCGCCTGGATGACATCTTGCGCACCGTCCGGCGTCACTTGCGAGGCCTGAGGCTGATCTAGCTGATAGATATGGATACAGCAAAGGAGCGACCTGTGACCACACGGTACAACACGGCTGCGCTGCGTGACCTGATCAGCGCGGCCCTCAGCGAAGATGAGTTCACAGCCCTGGCGTTCGATCATTTCCGGCCGGTTTACGATCAATTCGCCGCGGGGCAGACGCGCCATCAGCGCGTACAGCTCCTGCTCGAACACGCGGTGCGCAGCGGACAGATGGCGCGGCTGGCCGCGCTGATCCAGGAGATCAACCCGGCGCGCTACCGGGAATTTGCCGACCGGCTGATGGCGTCAGACGCAGATGCAGCGCCGGCGCGTCCTCAGACCAACATTTCCTATCAAGCCACCCTCACCGGCTCCGGCGCCATCGCCCAGGGCGACGGCGCGCAGGCCGCCAGCGGCGGCAACATCGTCACAGGCGGCCGCGGGCCGGCGAGCGGGACAAT
>JAYRVL010000052.1:0-4424 GCA_041918575.1 Anaerolineae bacterium
GGCTATGCACGCCAGATCAAGCGCCTGCAAGGAGTGCGCAGCGGCCGCGACAACCAGGCGACCCAGGCTGCGCTGCACCGCCTGGCCGATGCCGCACGCTCGCCAACACTCAACCTGATGGAACCGATCATCGAGGCGGTCAAGACGTACGCCACCCTGGGCGAAATGTGCGATGTGCTGCGCGACGTGTTTGGCGTCTATCACGAGCCGGTGTTTTTTTGATTCAGACAATGACAGCAACCGACGCGACGCGCCGGCGCAAAAAAAGGAGAAAAGAGCAGTTATGAGTACACGCAAGATTCGTGTCTTAGTGGCCAAGCCGGGCCTGGACGGGCATGACCGTGGGGCCAAAGTGGTGGCAAGGGCGCTGCGCGATGCTGGATTCGAGGTGATCTATACCGGGATTCGGCAGACCCCTCAGATGATCGTGGAAGCAGCGCTGCAAGAGGATGTGGACGTGATTGGCCTTTCCATTCTCTCCGGCGCGCATATGGCCCTGGCGCCCAAGATCATGCAAGAGATGCAGCAGAACGGCCTCGACGACATTGTCGTGCTCATGGGCGGCATTATCCCGGACGAGGATGTGGCGAGTCTCAAGCAGATAGGCATCAGGGGCGTCTTTGGCCCCGGCACCCCAACCCAGCATATCGTTGATTTCATCCACCAGCAGGTCAGAGCAACGGTTCCGGCGTAATGATGAATCAGTCGCCCGACGAACTTGTTACGCTGATGCGGCAGGGCCAACGCCGCGCCCTGGCGCGTATCATCACGCTCATCGAAAACGGCGGCGCGATCGCGCATGAGCTGCTGAGGTCCCTGTATGCGTTCACCGGCCAGGCCACCATCATCGGCGTGACCGGTGCGCCGGGAACGGGCAAGAGCACCCTGGTCAATGCCCTGGCCAAAATCTATCGCCAGCAAGGCAAGACCGTGGGCATCGTGGCGGTTGATCCGACCAGCCCGTTTACGGGCGGCGCGCTGCTGGGCGACCGCGTGCGCATGCGCGACCTCAGCGGCGATGCCGGCATTTTCATCCGCTCCATGGCCACACGCGGCAGCCTGGGCGGCCTGGCGCGCGCCACGGCTGATGTTATCCTGACGCTGGATGCGGCCGGCTTCGAGCGGGTGCTGGTGGAAACGGTGGGGGTTGGCCAGGCCGAGGTGGAAATTGCCAGCACGGCGCACACGACGATTGTGGTCGAAGCGCCGGGCCTGGGCGATGAGGTGCAGGCCATCAAGGCGGGTGTGTTGGAAATTGCCGATGTCTTTGCGGTGAACAAGGCCGACCGCGAGGGCGCGGACCGCACGGTGATGGCGTTGAAGATGATGCTGGGCATTGCGCCCGAAGAGGTGCGCGGCATCTCGCACCACGGGCAGTTGATGACCATCGAAACGCCGAGTATGCAGCGCGGGGCTGCCTGGGAGCCGCCCATCATCAAGACGGTGGCCCTGCAAGACCAGGGCGTGGCAGACCTGGTGACCGCAGTGGAGCAGCATCGCGCCTTCTTGATCCGGAGCGGTCTGTGGGGGGCGCGCGAGCGTGTACGGGCCGCCAACGAGTTGGAGGGCATTGTGCGCCGGCGCCTGCTGCAAAGGCTGGCTCAGCTCATCCCGCAGGGATCGCTGCAGGAGACGGTGGATCAGATTGCGCAGCGCACGCTGGACCCCTACACCGCGGCCGAGCAGTTGCTGGCTGTGCTTGCCTGAAGATGCATCGTCTTGTACACGTAAGAGAATCAAGACCCACTGTGCCCATCGAATCAACCCCCAAAGAATGGAATGTGCTATGTCCGGACTGAGCATGTATGGGAAATTGGCCGTGTTTGCCGGCAGCGCCAGCCAACCACTGGCCCAGGCAATCTGCAAGGCGTTGCAGGGCCAGGAAGGTTCCGATTTCAGGCTGGGTCAGGCCGAGATTACTAAATTCGCCAACGGGAACACCTTTTGCAAGCTCCACGAAAGCGTACGCGGCAAGGATGTTTTCCTCATCCAATCTACCTCTGCGCCCACCAATGATAATGTGATGGAACTGTTGATCTTTTTGGACACGCTGCGCCGAGATTCGGCCGGCCGCATTACGGCTGTGCTGCCCTATTACGGCTATGGTCGCACCGACAAGAAAGATCAGCCCCGCGTGCCGATCACAGCGCGGCTGGTGGCCGACTTGATTACGGTGGCGGGCGCCGATCGTTTTGTGGCGGTGGATTTGCACGCCGGTCAGATTCAGGGTTTTTTCACGATTCCATCCGATGAACTGACTGCGCTCTATCCGTTGGTGGATCATTTTGCCCGCATGCAAATTCCTAACCTGGTGGTGGTCTCCCCGGACGTGGGCGGGGTGCGCCGGGCGCGCAACTTTGCCGAGCGGCTCTCGGAAAAGCTTTGTTTTGCCACCACCGGCAGCGTCACCACGTCTGACCCCGATGGGCAGGCCCGCTTCGCCGTACCGCTGGCTGTGATCGAAAAGCGGCGCTCGTTCGACGGCAAGCAGACAGACATGTTCGAGTTGATCGGCGATGTCAAAGGCAAGAACGTCATCGTGGTGGACGATGAGATTGACACGGCGGGAACTCTAGCCAAGGCTGGAGCCTTTGTCAGGGAGAAAGAGGCCATCAAGGTCTACGCGTGCGCGACCCATGCCATCTTATCTGAACCGGCCGCGACCACCCTGCAAAATTCGGTCTTCGAGCAGATTGTGGTAGCCAACACCGTCACCATTCCGCCTGAGAAGTCTGCCATCATCGGCAGCAAGTTGACAGTGGTTTCGGTGGCCGAGATGCTGGCCGATGTCATTCTGCGCACACACCGGGGCGAGTCGGTGGGCGCGCTGTTCGACAAATGGGATGCGATGGATCATCGCGCGCCGGAGAGCGACGGCGCCTGGTAACTGCTTAGCCGTCGTCATGCAATGGGTATGAATGTTCCTATCTACGCGGCGGTGATCGTGCTATACTGCGCCAATGCAAACATGGGCAGACTAATCGGGACTGAGGAAACAACGCTGAGATGTTCAAGAAACTACTGACGATGGTGATGGGCGATCCGAACGAACGCGAGGTGCGGAACATGCAGCCCATCATTGATGAGATCAATCTTCTCGAAGCTGAGATGAAGGCGCGCAGCGATGCAGACTTGCGCGACCAGACGGAGGAATTCCGCCGCCGGGTGGTAGCCGAGACCGCGGCCCTGGCGCAAGAGGCAGTGGAGGCGCGCGAGGCGTATCTGCAGGAGACCGACACCAGCGCGCAGCAGGGTCTCCGCGCCGAATGGGAGGCTGCGGTGAAGGCGCTGAAGGCGGGCGAACGGGAGGTGCTGGATGCCATCCTGCCGACTGCATTCGCCGCGGTGCGCGAAGCGGCGCGGCGTACCATCGGCCTGCGCCACTACGACGTGCAGATGATCGGCGGGATCGTGCTGCACCAGGGCAAGATCGCGGAGATGCGCACCGGTGAAGGCAAGACGCTGGTGGCAACCCTGCCGCTCTATCTGAACGCCCTGGCCGGACACGGCGCTCATCTGGTCACTCCCAACGATTATCTTTCGAAGATCGGCGCGCAGTGGATGGGCCCTATCTACAGCCTGCTCGGCGTCAGCGTGGGCGTCATTCAGTCCGCGGCGGCCAATCCTGACCTGGGTTCCTTCGTCTATGACCATTCGTTTCAGTCGGCCGATGATCGCTATCAGTTCCTACGACCTGTAACCCGACGCGCGGCGTATGAGGCCGACATCACTTACGGCACGAACAACGAGTTTGGCTTCGATTACTTGCGCGACAACATGATTCTGTCCAGCGCGGAGGCGGCGCAGCGCGAACTACACTTTGCTATCGTGGACGAGGTAGATAACATCCTGATTGATGAAGCGCGCACGCCGTTGATCATCTCCGGCCTGGCGCAAGAATCGTCGGACCTGTATCGCACCTTTGCCGTGTTGGTAAAGCGCCTGCGCCCCCAGGAAGATTACGTGGTTGAAGAAAAAGAGCGTGTGGCGACGCTGACCGAAGAGGGGGTAAACAAGATCGAAGGCTGGCTGGGCATTGATAACCTGTACTCGGCTGAGCATTTCGAGAAGACGCCCTACCTGGACAACGCCCTGCGTGCGCACGTGCTGTTCAACGTTGATCGCGACTACATTGTCAAAGATGGTGAAGTGATCATCGTGGATGAGTTCACCGGGCGCTTGATGTATGGGCGGCGTTTCTCCGAAGGTCTGCACCAGGCCATCGAAGCCAAAGAAGGGGTGCGGGTGCAGCGCGAGAGTCTGACACTGGCGACGATCACGTTTCAGAATTTCTTCCGCATGTACTTCAAGCTGGCCGGCATGACGGGCACCGCGGCGACGGAAGCGGAGGAGTTCGCCAAGATCTACGAGCTTGATGTAACGATGATTCCGACCAACATCGAGTATCGCGCCAGGCTTGGAGA
>JAYRVL010000053.1:0-5550 GCA_041918575.1 Anaerolineae bacterium
GGCGATTTGTTTTTTCTCACTTCTCGGAAAAATGCACATTCTGCACGCTTTTGGGCAAGCCCGCGCGCGCCAAACTGAGTAGACTAATGTTTGGTCAGTTGTGGAAGCGATCCCGACATGACGTACAAAGGGGCAAACATGGCGCTCGCCACTCGTTCTGATCAGCCCCCCGGTCAGTCATATGCAGTCAGCCACATTCAGTCAGCCACATTCAGAAGGAGAAGATCGTAATGTCCAAGAAAATCCTAACTCTCGTTAGCATGGTCCTCGTGCTAACCACGCTGTTGACGGCGTGCGGCGGTGCAGCCACACCGACGCCTGCCGCGCCCCCGGTCGCCGCCGAGCCGACGAAGGCGCCCGAAGCCGCCAAGGTTACCCTCAAAGTCCTCGTCCACCAGAATCCTCCCATGGTGGAGTTCCTGAACGCCTTCAACGAGAAGTTCCAGGCCAAGTATCCTAACATCACCGTGGACATGTCGGTGGTGAATGCCAACGACCTGAGCACCGTTACGCAGACCCGCCTGACCGCCAATGATGTAGATGTAGTGGACATCTTCGGCTTTGCCAACGCAGCTCAATCTTACATGAAGAACGTGACCCCGCCGAACTGGCAGACCCTGATCGAGGCCGGTTTGCTGATGGACCTCTCGGATCAATCGTTCATCAAGAACTACGACGATGCCACGATCAAGGACGCCGGCAGCTACAACGGCAAGGTCTACGCGATCAACCTGGGTCGTGTGTCCTACAGCGGCATCTATTACAACAAAGACCTGTTTACCGCGAACAACGTCAAAGTCCCCACCACCTGGAGCGAACTGGTGGCCGCCTGTGAGGCTTTCAAGAAAGCGAACGTTCCCTGTATGACCGCCGGCGGTAAAGACGGCTGGCCCATCTTTGTGGGCGCCTACGGTCTGACCGGCGCGGTCTACCCAGACCAGGCGGCCCTGGTCGAAGGCCTGTGGACAGGCGCGATCAAGTGGAACGATGCCAAGGCCCTCGAGATGTGGCAGAAGATGAAGGTCTACACCCAGGAAATGATGGAAACTGGCGCCAGCGGTATTGCCGGCGACGCGGCGCCTGGGCGTTTCGCCTCGGGCGCGGTGGCCATGTTCCCCGGCGGCACCTGGTACGCGGCGGCCATCGAAGCCGCGCAGCCGGCCTTCAAGTGGGGCTACATCCCCTTCCCGGGCAGCGACAAAGCGGATGACAACAAGTACCTGTTCGGCAAGTACGATCAGGGCTGGGCCGTGGCTGCCAAGACTCCCAGCAAAGACGCGGCCATGAAGTACCTGGCGGAATTCTCGGATTCGGCCAACTACCAGGCGTTCGCCAATGCCGTGGGCTTCATCCCAACCCAGGCTGGGGCCACGCTGCAAACCCAAATTGGACAGGAAGTCGCGCCCTATCTCGCCAACTTCAGGGTGGGCTACGAGCAGTACTGGGTCGCGCCCAAGGGCGCCGGCCAGTACGCCAACCCCTGGGCTTCCTACTTCAAGCCCTTCGGCACCTATGATGATCCGAAGGAACTGGCCGACAAAGTCCAGGCCGACCTACAATCCGGGCTGGACGCTAACAAGTAAGCCATTGAGCCTGTTGTCGGGTAGGTTTCTCGCATGAGGTCGAGAAATCTACCCGGCCTCGCCTCGATAGAGATTCGATAGAGATTCGTTCGATAGAGATTCGATGGAGGTTCGCTGCCATGAATTATCCCTTTGGTCGTGACAGAGCCCGGTGGATACCCTATGCTTTACTCTTGCCGGGCATCTTCTTTTATCTGCTGATCAGCTTAGGCCCCTCGCTTGCCACCGCGGTTTATTCGTTTACCGATGCAACCGGCATCAAGGGCGCGCAGATCAATTGGGTTGGGCTGGAGAACTACCGCGAGTTCCTCTTCATGGGTCAGGCCTCGCGCGACAACTATGACGCGCTCGGCCGAACCCTGCTCTTTTGTTTTTTTGTGACCACGATCCAGTTCGTTCTGGGCCTGGTCGTGGCGCTGCTCGTCAATCAGCGTCTGCGGGGCATCAATTTCTTCCGCACGGTCTACTTCATGCCTGTGATCCTGGGCGCAGTCATCCAGGGTTTGATCTGGTCGCTCTTCCTCTATCCCCTGGGCGGCCCGGTGGCTCAAATCCTCAGTTCGCTCGGCATGCAGTCTGAATTCTTCGGCGGGCAACCCCGCGAGGCCTTCGCCTGGGTCATCGTGGTGCAAATCTGGGCCAACCTGGGCACCACCATGATGATTTTCATTTCCGGCCTGCAAACCATCCCCGATGAACTGTACGAAGCAGCTCGCATTGACGGCGCCGGCTCCTGGCAAGTCTTCAGAAGCGTCGTCTGGCCGCTGCTGACGCCCGTTGCCAATACCAACCTGCTTCTGAACATCATCGGATCGCTGCAGGCGTGGCAGTTGTTCCTGGTGCTGCTCGGCTATCGGAATGGCACCCAGGTCTTGGGCTACCTGATCTTCGCCCAGGGCTTCGGACAAACCTCAGGCAGCGTGACCAGCGCTTTCCGGCAGGGATACGCGGCCGCCGCTTCCATTGTCCTTTTCTGCCTGGTGCTCGTCATCGGCTTGTCAGTGCAGACCCTGCTGCGGCGCAGAGAAGAGAGGGTATTAGGATGAACACAACCATCACGTCCGCACCGTCGGCCAAGAATCTGGCTCCGGCCAGGCCAGTCAACTGGGGGCGCATCGGCTCGTATGCCGTCCTCATTCTGTTTGCCATCCTTTACTTAGGGCCCCTGCTCATATTGGTCAACACGTCCTTGAAAACCCTGCCAGAGTTCATGAAGAATGCCACGGCGCCGGCCGCGTCATTGAATTTCAAGAACTTCGTGGACGCATGGAACAAGGCCAGTTTTCCCCGCTACCTGACGAATACGCTGATCTACACGCTGTCTGCCACGACAATTTACGTCGCTACCGCGATCTTCGTTGCGTTTCCCATCTCGCGCGGTTATGTCAAAGGGTCCAAGCTCCTGCTCACCCTGTTCGTGATCGCGCTGTTCCTGCCGGTCGCGCTGATTCCGCAGTTCCAATTGATGCTGGGCCTGGGTTTGTACAATAACCCGATCGGCTACGTCTTGCTGTTCCTGGTAAACCCCATCGGGATCGTGATCCTGGTCAACTACATCAAGACCCTGCCTAAGGAACTGGATGAGGCGGCTGCCATAGATGGCTGCGGCTACTTCCGCTTCGTGACCACCGTGGTCTTTCCCCTGATTCAGCCCGCGGTCGCGACGGTCGCCGTGCTGCACGCCATCGGCATCTGGAACGAGCTGATCCTGCCGACGATCTATCTGACCAACAAGAACTACTATCCTATCACGCGCGGCATGATCGTGTTCCAGGGCGTCTACGGCAGCAACTGGCCTACGCTGGCGGCCGCCGTGCTGATCATGACGCTGCCCATGGTAATCATCTTCCTGGTGCTGCAGCGCTACATCGTGTCGGGCTTGACGCAGGGCGCGGTCAAGGGCTAAGCGGCTCGCACATCGGGTGCGAGCCACTGGAGTCAGAAACTCGATCATGGCTTCTCAGAAATGGACGCTCGCCTGGCAGGATGAATTCGATGGCCCGGCAATAGATCGTACGCGCTGGCACGTCGAAGATCGCTACACGGGCGAGAGCAATGCCGAAATGGAGATCTACACCGATCGGCCCGAGAACATCCGCCTCCAAAACGGCATACTGGTCATCGAAGCACGGCAGGAAACCTACGCGGGTTTCCGCTACACGTCCGGTCGCCTGACAACCAGGGGTCTGTGCGCCTGGACCTACGGTCGTTTCGAGGCTCGCATCAAAATCCCATTCGGGCAAGGCCTGTGGCCGGCCTTTTGGCTACTAGGCGACAACATCTCACACACAGGTTGGCCGGCGTGCGGCGAGATTGACATTATGGAAAACATCGGCCGGACGCCGGCTGTCGCGCGGGGCACAATCCACGGGCCGGGCTACAGCGGCGACGATGGGATATGGTCAGATTACATCCTGACGGAAGGCCGGTTCGCAGACGACTTTCACATCTTCGCGATCGAGTGGGAACCGGGCCAGGTCCGCTGGTATGTGGATGGCAACCTCTTTTGTACGCGTGGACCGCAGGATGTCGGCGGAGAATGGGTGTTCGAGCATCCATTCTTCATCATCCTGAATCTGGCGGTAGGCGGTTATTGGCCAGGCTATCCAGATGAGACCACGGTCTTTCCACAAAAGTTGCTCGTGGACTATGTGCGAGTTTTTCAGCGATGAAATCGGGTATCGGAGGGGATGATGATGAGGACGACGCGCACACTGCGCCTGCTGCTGCTTACCACTGCCCTGGCTGTGATTCTGACGGCTTGTGGCCGCGCGACCCCCATCGCGGCGCCGCCGGGCATGAAGCTGGTCTGGCACGACGAATTCGACGGCAATGCCATTGACAAAGCGAACTGGACCTACGACCTCGGCGGCGGCGGTTGGGGCAATGGCGAGGCGGAGTTTTACAGCGCCCGGCCGGAAAACGCCCGCCTCGAAAACGGACTGCTGTTGATCGAAGCCCGACAAGAGAAATACGAAGGTTCCTACTACACCTCAGCGCGGCTGAAAACCCAGGGGTTGCAAGAGTTTCAGTATGGCCGCATCGAGGCGCGTATCAAGGTGCCGAGCGGCGCGGGGCTGTGGCCGGCATTCTGGATGCTGGGCGCAAATTTCACCGGCTCGAACTGGCCCGATTGCGGCGAGATTGACATCATGGAGTACGTCGGCCGCGAGCCGGACCTGGTCATTGGCACCGCGCATGGGCCGGGCTACTCCGGCGCCCTGGGCCTGAGCCAGTGGAACCGCCAAAAATACAACATCGCCGACGACTTCCACACCTTCGCCATCGAGTGGCAGGCCGACCAGATTGATTGGTTCTACGATGGCGCCAAGTATTACACGCTTACTCGCGCCGATGTCGGCGACCGGGAATGGGTCTTCGACCAGCCCTTCTTCATCATCCTCAACCTGGCCGTGGGCGGCACCCTGGGTGGCGTCATCGGTCTCGACACCGCCTTTCCCGCGCAGTTGCAAGTGGACTACGTACGCGTATTCCAGGCTTCGACCCCATAAACCCCGTCGTTACGTTTGAAAGCAGGAACCGAATAGGAACCGAAAATGAAAAACCAAAGATGGCTCATTGTTGTTTTGCTCATCGCAGGCATTGTGTCGCAATTTGCAATGCATTCGTCATTCGCTGCCCCGACAACTGCCGCGGGACAGCCAGCCTCGGTCAGCTGGTCGCCCATCACGTTCGATGACCCGGCGATCACCTACACGCTGACGGACTTCGGCGGCACCAGTTCGAGCGTGGTCCTCGATCCCGCGGGCGGCGCCAATAATGTAGCGAAGATCATCAAGACGCTGGCTGCCCAGTTGTGGGCCGGCACTACGATCTCGACCGGGCCGAACTTTTCGGTGCCTCAAATCCCGTTCTCGGCAACGGATACGATCATGACCATCCGGGTCTGGGCGCCGGCCGCGGGCATCCCGATCCGGCTGAAGGTGGAAGACGCGGCCGACCCGAC
>JAYRVL010000054.1:0-3973 GCA_041918575.1 Anaerolineae bacterium
AGACCGGAGACCACCCGCCTTCCACACACCTGATCCCCGATCTCTGATCCCTGATCTCCCCCAGACCGGAGACCACCCGCCTTCCACACACCTGATCTCTGATCTCTGATCCCTGATCTCCCCCAGACCGGAGACCACCCGCCTTCCACACACCTGATCTCCGATCTCTGATCCCTGATCTCCCCCAAACCGGAGACCACCCGCCTTCCACGCACCTGATCTCTAATCTCCGCTCTCAACCTCCGCCGGATGCACAATCCGCCCCGCCACCGCGCTGGCCGCGACGACGGCCGGGCTGGCCAGGTAGATTTCGCTCTCCGCGGTGCCCATGCGCCCCTTGAAGTTGCGGTTGGCGCTGCTGATGCACACCTCGCCCGGCGCCAGGATGCCCAGGTGATTGCCCATGCAGGGGCCGCAGCCCGGCGGACCGATGACCGCGCCGGCCTCGACAAAAATCTCGATGTAGCCGGCGCGCAGCGCGTCGAGGTAAATCTCGCTGGAGGCCGGGATCACCAGCAGCCGCGTTCCTGCGGCCACCCGCCGGCCAGCCAGAAGGGCCGCGGCCTGCGCCAGGTCTTCCAACCTGCCGTTGGTGCAAGTGCCCAGGAACGCCTGCTGCACAGCCGTGCCCGCCAGCGCCGAGATCGGCGTCACGTTGTCCACCGTATGTGGGCACGCCACGCTCGGCTCAACCGCGCCGGCGTCGAAAACATGCCGGCTGGCATACATCGCGTCGGGATCAGGGTAGAGCGCCGCCGCTGAGATTTGAGATTGGAGATCTGAGATTCGAGACCGGAGACCGGCGACCGAAGATCGGAGACCGGAGACCGGAGACCGCTCGCCCTCCACGTACCTGATCTCTGATCTCCGATCTCTGATCTCTGACTGCCGACCGGCGACCTGAAGCTCCAAATCACTCAACTCCCTTCCTCCACACACCTGATCTCTGATCTCTGATCTCTGATCTCTGACCTCTGCTCTCACCCTCCTCGCCGCCAGCCAGGCAAAAACCGCTTCATCCGGGGCCAGGTACGCGTTTTTGACGCCGAACTCGGCCATCATGTTGGGCAAGACCATGCGGCTTTCCAGCGATAGGGCCTCGATGGCCGGGCCGCTGATTTCGACCGAGGCGTAGAGACCGCCGTCCGCGCCCAGGCGGCCGATGATGGTCAGGGCCAGGTCTTTGGCCGTGGCCCAGGTATCGAGGCGACCGTTGACCACGATCTGGATGCTCTCCGGCACGCGCAGCCACAACTCGCCGGTGGCCCAGATGGCGGCCATCTCGCTGCGGCCCACCCCGGCGCCGAACGCGCCCAGCCAGCCAAAATGCGGCGTGTGCGAATCCGCGCCAAGCACGGTCTGCCCCGGCCACACCAGGGCTTCTTCGCTCAACACCTGGTGACACACCCCGCGGCCGACGTCGAAGAAATGGCGGATGCCCTGCTCGGCCACGAAGCCGCGCACCTCCGCATGATTCTGCGCATGCTGCGTGCTGGGCGCCGGCGCCGCGTGATCGAGCGTGATCGCCAGGCGCTCCGGGAAACGCACGCGGCTGACGCCGAGCTGGCGGAAGATGCGCAGGATGGCCGCGCTGTTGTCATGACTCAGGGCCATGTCGGGCCGGGCATCCACCACCTGCCCTGGCGTCACCTCCGCCAGCCCGGCCGCACGCGCCAGCGCTTTTTCTGCCAATGTTTTTCCCATCGCAGTTAGCCCACCAGCCCGCGCAGCCACAAATAGGCCAGGCCGCAGATCACCACACGATCCTTGATGATGCCGCTACTGACCGCCTGCTTGAGCCATGCCACCGTGACCCAATGATTGACAACAATCTCGGCATCGTCCGGATGTGAATGGCCCGATGGCTGCAGGTTACGGCCAAGCACCAGGTGGCTGATGGCATTGCCCAGGCCGGGATTGTCCCAGCACGCGCCCAGGTACTCCAGCGATTCGGCCTCGTAGCCGCTTTCTTCACGCAGTTCCCGGTTTGCGCACACGAGCAAATCTTCGCCGGGATTTGCCAGACCGCCCGGCGCCTGCCAGATTACCTGACCGACCGGGTGACGATACTCCTGCTGCAGCAGGATTTCTCCGGCCGCGTTCATGCCGATGACGCCCACGCCGGGCGCGTCGCGATGGATGTTCGGGTATTCATAGGCGCGGCCGTCCGGCAGGCGCAGGCCGTCGAGGGTGATGCGCAGCCAGCGATTCTGAAACACGTCGCGCGAATCAACCAGTTGCCAGGCGCTGGGCGATGCAGCCGCTGCGCTTAGGGCTTTTGCGTCGCTCATGCCGTCACTCCGTTGCGATGGGGCGTTTGTGTTTTTGGCGCTACGACATGAGCCAGCGGGAGTTTGTGATGCCAGGCGCGCAGCACGGCATCTACATCTTCCAGGGCCATCGGCTTGTCGTCGGCCAGGGCCTTGATGTGCGCGGTGGCTTTTTTGAGATCATCATCGGTCAGTTGCAGCCCCAACTGCTCGGCCCGGCTCTTGACTGCGTTCCAGCCGGTGAGGCGGTGGGCGATATGCACGTAGCGGGTCAGACCAAAATCGGCCGGATCGAGGATTTCGTAGGTGGAGGGGTTGTTGAGAATGGCTTTGGCGTGGATGCCGGCCTTGTGCGTGAACGCGGTGAAGCCGGTGATGTAGTTGTTGAACGGCACATCGATGCCGACGATCCCCGCGACCAGGTTTTCAACCTCGCGCAGCATGGGCAGATTGTATTTGGTGACCAGGTTGCGGTCGGTGGCGTAGAGGCGGGCAATCAGGCCGCCGAGAGGCGTGATGCCGTTGCGCTCGCCGATGCCGAGCACGGTGGTGTCCACATGCGTCACGCCGGCCTCCAGCGCGCAGAAGGCGTTGGCGATGGCGCAGCCGCTGTCGTTGTGCCCGTGGAACTCGATGTCGCAACTGACCAGCTTGCGCAGCGTGCTGACCAGGTCGTACACCTGGCGGGGATTGGCGACGCCCACGGTGTCCGCGATGCCCACACGGTTGACGCCGATCTGGTCCACGGCCCGGTAGATGGTCAGCAGGTCAACCAAATCAGAGCGGAACGAATCCTCCGTGCTGAAGCGCACCTGCACGCCCTGGCTCTTGATGAACTCGACCACGCTGATCGCCTGCTCGATGATGTAGGGGATGTCCTTGCCGTGGCTGAACTGGCGCAGGTAGGACGAGGTGCCGATGACGACATCAATGCCGTCCACGCCAGTATCAACGGCTACCCGTGCGTCGTCCATATGGCAGCGGGTGTGGGTGAGGATGCGGGTGCGCCGCGGCAGGGCGGCGATTGTGCGGCAGTCCTCCAGGCTTTGCGGCGAGGCCAGGGGCGAGGTCAGTTCCAGGAACTCGACGCCGAACGCGTCCAGGGCCTGGGCAATCTCCACCTTTTGCGCAGTGGTGAAGAAAGCGTTGGCGAACTGCTCCCCCTCGCGCAGGGTAGATTCGATGATGGCAAAATTCGTGAGCGACATGAGATTTTCTCCTCCGATTTTGGGGCAATAAAAAAAGCCGGCCCCAGGTTATCCTGGCAGCCGGCTTTGCTGTCCTGTTGACGAGCAAGCGCAATCTACCAGACGTGGGCGTCCGGCTTCTTGGCCTTGCTCTGCTTGCAAACAAACACGATCGTCATCATTATCATTTCCTATTTCACGAACGGGCGGGAGTTTAGCATAGGCGCGCCTGCGTGTCAAATCGCGAAATTGGCCGCTCAGCCGCGGCGCAGGCGCGTCAGCGGTTTGAAGCCTTCGCCCAGGACCTCAGTGCTGGGGGTGATGACCATGAAGGCGTCAGGATCGGCCGCGCTGACGATGCTGCGCAGGGTGCCGACTTCGCGGCGATGCACGACGGTGAAGAGCATGATGCGCTGATTACCGGTGAAGCCGCCCTGGCCGGTCAAAATGGTCACGCCACGGCCCAGGCGCTGCAAGATGGCCGTGCGCACGTCGTCCGGCGCCTGGGTGACGATG
>JAYRVL010000055.1:0-5875 GCA_041918575.1 Anaerolineae bacterium
CCGCGCTGCGCCGCGCGGCGGCCGGCGGCGTCACGGCCGGGCGCGTGCTGGCCTTTCTGCGCGCGGTCACGCAGGGCCGCGTGCCGCCCAATGTGGCGCGCGCGCTGGAAAATCTCAAGAGCTAAAGTAAAGGACGGTTCGATCCGATGGTCTTTTTGCAGTTCGTTCCTTTCATCGCGCTGCTGGTCGCGGCCAACCTGGCCGAGCGCAGCGCCGGCTGGCGCATCCTCACTTATCTGCTGATCGCGCTGATCAATTTTACCTTAATCTTCTTCGGTCTCGTTTCGCCATTCGTGCCGGTCATGGCCGCGAACCTGCCGAATAATCCGCTCGATGACCTGCCGTTCAAGCCGCTCTGGCTGGCGCTGGGGCTGTGGATGCTGGCGACCGGGCTGCTGGCCTTCCTGCCGCTGATTCGGGGCGTGCGCCGCGGCCTGGCCCGCGTGTTGCCGCTCGACCCCGCGTCGGTTGTTCATACCACGGCGCTTGTGTTCACTGTGTACCTGCTCGGCTCCGCGCCCATTCAGTTGGCGCTGTTGGGCGGCAACCTGGATCCGCTCACCAACATGGGCAGCCTGCTCGACATCTCCGCGCTGTGGCAGCAGGGCGCGGCGTTCATCATCATGGGGCTGTTCGGCGTCGGTCTGTGGCTGCGCCGCAGCGCGGATGACGTCACCGAGCGCCTGGGGCTGCATATGCCGACGTTGCGGCAGTGGGGCCTGGTTATCGGGCTGACGGTCCTCTTTGTTTTGCTCGACCAGGGGCTGACCTGGGCCTGGGCCATGCTCGACCCCATTGGTTTCGAGCGCGTGGGCCGGGTGTCGAACGCGCTCTTTGGCGGCCTGATCTCGCCGCTGGGCGCGCTGACCATCGGGCTGTCGGCCGGCCTGGGCGAGGAGTTGATCTTCCGCGGCGCGCTGCAGCCGCGCTTTGGTCTGATCTTCACTTCGTTTCTGTTTGCCATCATCCATGTGCAGTACGGCCTTAGCCCGGCCGTCTTGCAGGTCTTTGTGCTGGGCCTGGTTCTGGGCATGGTCCGCCAGCGCGGCAACCTGACCATGTCCATCGCCCTGCACGCGCTCTACAATAGCGCGCTGGTTGTGCTGGCCCTGATTTTCCCCGGTAGTTGACGGCCTATGAACGCAGACTTGCAGGCGCAACTCGACCGCATCGCAGACCGGCTTGGCATTGGCCGGGGAATGCCCTCTCCCGCGGCCGAGCCGCGCGCCGGCGACCGGTTCACATCAGCGCCGGCTGCGCGTGGGGTTGCGCTTGGGATCGAAGCGCTGATCCCCGGTCAGGAGATCGAGACGCCGCACGGGCCATGCTTCGTGCGTGAGGTGGTCTACCCGGGCGCCACGCTGCGCAGCCGCTACGCGCTGGCGGCCTGCCTCGGCCAGCCGCTGGACACGCTGGCTGCGCTCTATCCCGAGGCCAACCTGGAGAATTTCGACTTTGCCCGCGCGGCGTTCCTGGACACGGAGACCAGCGGGCTGGGCGGCGGCGCGGGCACGTACGCGTTCATGATCGGCGTTGGAACCTTCGAGGCTGCGACCGATCAGGGGGGCGCGGCAGAGGGAACAACCGCGCCGGCGGCGCCGGTGTTCAAGGTGCGCCAGTTCTTCATGCGCAGCGAGCGCGAGGAACGCGCGGCGCTGCACGCGCTGAGCGACGTGCTCGACGCGGCCACGGGCCTCGTTTCCTTCAACGGCCGCGCTTTCGACCTGCCGCTGATGACCAATCGCTTCATCATGCACCGTCAGACGCCGCGGCTGACGACCGCGCCGCATCTCGATCTGCTGCACCCGGCGCGGCGAGTGTGGCGCCAGCGGCTGGCCTCCTGCGCGCTCAGCAGCCTGGAAACGCAGGTCCTGGGCCTGCGCCGCGCCCAGGCCGACGTGCCCGGCTGGCTGATCCCCACCCTTTACTTCCAGTACCTGCAGACGGGCGATGCGCAAGACCTGGTGGGCGTTTTCTATCACAACCTGGAGGACATCCTCTCGATGGTGACGCTGTCCGCCACGCTGACCCGTCTGCTGGCCGATCCGTGGGCCGACGAGACGATTCACGCGCTCGACATGGCATCGCTGGGCCACACTTACGACCAGGCCGGCCGGCCCGCGGAGGCCGAGCGCGCGTACCGCGATGCGCTGTCGCGTCCGCTGCCGAACGAGGCGCGGCAGCAGACTTACAGCCGGCTCGGCCAGTTACTCAAGCGGCTGGAGCGGCCGGCGGAAGCGGCCCAGGTGTGGCAGGACTGGATCACGCACGTTACGGCCAGCGCGGACAGCCGGGGGCTGGAGCCTTACGTGGAACTGGCAAAATACGACGAATGGCGCACGAACGATTGGCCGGCCGCACTCGCGTGGACCGCCTGGGCGGAGCATGAAGCGGCGGCCTGGCCGCGTTCGCCCGGTCGGAGCGAAGCCCTGGCCAGCCTGCAGCGCCGGCGTCAGCGCCTGGAAGGCAAAATCGCAGCCGGCCAATCCGTAGGTCGCGCCTCCGACGTGACGGCGTCGTCCACCCCGTAACCTACCCACACCGTAGGTCACGCCTCCGGCGTGACGACGCGGTTGGCGGCAGATCATGCTTTCTGGCGCCGCCGCCGTCGGTCGGCGCACGGCATGAATGCCGCGTTACACAACCAGGTCGGCGCCTCGGCCACGGCGGGGATGCCGGCTGCTTGCCTCTGTGGACGCTGCAACCCGGAGGACTGCGTTACAGGGCTATTTTCAGGTTAGTGAGCGAGCGCCGCGTTGGCGAGCCAGGTCTGTACCTCGGCCACGGTGGGGATGCGGCCGCCGCTCACCAGCTTTTCGTTGATGACAAGACCCGGCGTATACAACAGGCCATAGCGCGCAAACCCGGTGTAATCGGTGATCTTTTCGATAGTGGCGTCCATGCCCATCTGCTCCACGGCCGCGCGTGCATTGGCTTCCACTTTGTGGCAGTTGTTGCAGCCGGGGCCTCGATCATGATAATCTTTGGCTCAATGATGACCTCGCTCTTGACCGAGTTTGCCACCAGGCTGTATTTCTGCGCGGATTCCAGCGCGCGCTGCACGCGCTTCTCGTCGGTCCCGCGCGCCGTGATCTGGGGATAGAAGCGCAGGTGAGTGAAAATTTCCGTCCGGTCCAGCTCGATGCGCTTGACGCCTTCCACGTGACAGGTGTAGCTGACCAGGTCAATCTTGAAGCGTTCGCATGCCCACAAGAACATCATCATAACGCAGGTGTTGGCCGCGGCCACAAAGGCATCTTCCGGGGTCAACACCCCTTCATGACCGTAGGCGTCGGGCGGGGCGGAGAAGGGCATCTGCGGGCCGTTGCCCAACGTCACATGCCCCCAGTGCTCGCCATCCCAACGCACATCGGTCCAGTAAGTCGCTGTCTTCGCCATCATCAACTCCCTTTGTTGGCTCTGTAGTTGCGCCAGGCCAGCCCCACAGCCTCGGCGTAGAGTTTCTCCTGGCCTGCCGGCGTCGGGTTATAGAGCCGGACCGCTGCCAGCAGGCCAGCGGGCGGGGCGTCGCCGGCAGATTGACCCTGCGCGTCGGCCATGTCGAAGATGGCGTTCAAGGCCATGAACTCCAGCGTTTGGCCATTGATCTCGATCCGGGTGACGGGGATGCCTGAACCGCACGAACAGGCCGCGCCCTTCATCGCTTCGACGGCCGGAGTCGGCGATGGTTCGAGGGCGGTGCCTTTGGTTCGGCTCCAGCGCACGGCCATCAACTCATCTACCTTCGTCGCCACGGCATCGGCCAGGCGCTCCACCACCTGCTGCCCGCCGGCGTCAAGCCTGCGCAGACCGTGAGGCGTGGGCAGACCGTTTTCCTCGATGAAGTCGGCGACGACGAAGCTGGCGGCCGGTTCGTTGCTATACATCTCAGTGGCGCGCGCCGCGCAGCGCTTTTCACAGCCATCTATGGCGATGGTTGGGTAGAACCTGGCAAAGGCGCGGTCCCCCTCGCCGCCGGCCAGAAACAAGGGCAGACAAATCGTCACCGTCTGCCCGCGGCGCCGCTCCTCCAGGGTTTTCAGCGCAGCCAGCCGAGTCACCAGCCCCGCGGCCATTTCTTCGCCTGAGCAGGCGACGATGCCGACTTTTTTCTCCAGAAGATCAGGCATGATCGGCCTCCTGCCTTCGATCCACCACCGCAGCCGCTTCCGCGGCGATGACGCGCGCCAGGGCCAACCCGGCTTCGTTCAACTCGGCGATCCCCTGCGGTTTCAGCTCACGATGCTGTCGGTAGGCTTCGAGCACACGGAAATTTTCCACGACGACGGCGCCCGCGCCTGCCGCGTTTTTGCGGGCGCACTCCAGGTTGCAGCCGTCAATCGTAATCGCCGCCCTGCCCCGGATGCTCTGCTTGAGGGACTCGTCGCCCAGCACCACCAGGGAGAGGGGAAGCAGCTCAACCTGATCGGGCCGCAGTTCTTCCGCCAGAACATACGCCGCCTCACGCGTCACCGTTCCATACGACTTGCCGATGCCTGAGCACGGCACCACCAGAATTCGATCCGAGCGGGGCGCTCCGTTTTGATCCATGCGATCACCCGCCTTCCTTACGCCGCTTCGGCCTGGGCCTGGGCTTGCATGACCGCAAAATAGGCATCGGCATCCAGCAGGTTTGCCCGGTCGGCCTCCCAGCGCTCCAGCCTGATGACAGCCAGCCAACCGGCGCCGTACGGGTCTTGATTGATGCACTCAGGCGCATCCGCCAGCGCAGGGTTGACCTCCTGAATGGCGCCGGTGACCGGCGAGACAACGCCCACATCCACCTTGACCGTCTCCAGGCTGGCGATTTCTTCACCCTGCATCACGTGAATACCCGCCGGAAACACCTCGGCAAAGGCAATGTCGCCGCTGCTCTGCTGTCGAAAATCGCTCAGCCCTACGCGGGCCAGACCGGCGCCGGCATTGACATCCACCCAGGCGCCGGATTCGGTATACCAGAGACCGCGGCGCACACGAAAGGTGAATTTGTCAATCTTGAATTCCAGAGTTTCAGTTTGCATAGAGGCTTCCCCTTGTGCGATCTTGTGAAATGCTCAAACTGCCGGGGCGTTTGCCAAAACAAGGCTGATCGGCGCGGCCGCGCTGCACGCCGGACAGGGGCAGCCGACCAGCGGGCGCTGTTCAGCGGCCGTAACCGGGCCAAGCAGCGCGGTCAACAACTCAGCCAGGGCGACGTCGGTCACCCGGTAATAGACATTTTGCCCTTCCTTGCGATCCGTGACCAGGCCCTCGCTGCGCAGCACGGCCAACTGCTGGGAGATGTAAGGCTGCGGTCGTTGCAGCGCGGTCTCCAGATGGCACACGCAGGCCGCCTCGCGGCGCAGCGCGTCCAGAATCTGCAGCCGCACCGGGTGCGACAGCAGTTTCAGGCGGTTGGCAATCTCTTCGTATGATCTGTTCATCTAATAACTCCACGGCGCTATCATCCTCGTCAAAACATGCGGATATGTGCATACAATAACTTACATGCAGTTTTCTGCATATGATAAGAATCATAAAATGACCCGTGTTCATCTGTGAAAATCTGTGTACCAACAAAAAAAAGACGCCGGGCTTGCGGTGCAAACCCGACGTCTCAGTTTCAGAAGATCGAACATTCCGGTGAGGAAGCCCGGCCGCGCACCTTAGCGCAGCCGGGACCCTCGCCAAAATCAGCGCAAGACAGACGGCAGGAAGAAGCGCCGCGTCTGCATGAAGGGGAACCCGGCGCTGCCGCTCTCGCCGCTGGTGGTCAGCGCCAGGCGTCGCGTCAGCGGCTCCACCGGTGTGTAGCCGGCCGGCCAGCTCTCCACGGTGACGAAGTAGGCGCCAGGCGGCAAATCCTGCACCAGGTAGCGGCCGGGCTGGAAGTCCA
>JAYRVL010000056.1:0-3133 GCA_041918575.1 Anaerolineae bacterium
CTCGAATGGTGGTTCTGGCAAGACGTCCTCATCGAATTTTGAACTCCTGCGCCAAGACGGCGTCGGCTGACCTCAGGCTTCGTCGTTCAGCTCAAGGCCCTCCGCGGGCATGACCGGCTCATCGGCCGGCGCTTTTTTCTTGCGCGGCGCACGCGGGGCGGCGCGCTTTGGCTCGGCCTTACGCCGGGATGGGCGCTTGGGCGCCGCGTCCGTTTGTGCCGGCTGTTCCGCAGCCAGGGCAGGCGGCGCCTCTTCTGCAGCCGGTGGAGGGGGCGGAGGCGCCGGTACAGCTTCCGCAGGCGGCGCCGGTTCGGCTTCTGCGAGCGGGACCGGTGCAGCTTCAGCAGGCGGGACAGGTTCGGCTTCCACGGGCGGGACCGGTGCGGCTTCCGCGGGCATCAGGCCCAGGCGCCGTTTGCGTTCGGCCAGACTCTCCTCGCCATGCTCGATCGGAACTTCGGGCGTCGGCGGTTGCAGCGCCGCGTTGCGGGCCTCGATCTCCTGAATGGCCTTGATAACGGCCATGGCCACGGTGCCGCGGCCGGTATCGTGCCAATCCTCCGCCAACGGCCGCAGCAGGTTGATGACCTTGGCGTGACCGATCTGACCCAGGCCCTGCGCGGCCACCAGGCGCACTTCGCCGTCCTTATCGGTCAGCGCTTCGGACAGCGCCTCCACCGCCAGCGGGTCCGGCCCCAGTTTGCCCAGGGACCAGGTGGCGGCGCGGCGCACCAGGCGGAACTCGTCGCGCCGGCGCAGCGCGGCCACCAGCGCGATCACGGCTGACGGCGCGCCGATGCGACCCAGCGCCTGGGCGGCCAACTGCCGCACGCCGGGGATGGTGTCCTTCAGCGCGGCGATGAGCGCCTGCAGGACCGGCTCATCCTGCGGTTGGGCCAATCGTCCCAGCGCGGCGCAGGCGCTGGCGCGCACGCCCGGGTCGTTGTGTCGGGTCAGTTCGATCAAGCGCGGAATGGCGGTCACATCGCCCAGTTCGGCCAATGAATCGGCTGCCGAAGCCAGGCCGACCGGACTTTCACCAGCGAGGGTTTGCTGCAAGATACCAATGGCGACCTGGCCGCCCACATCTTTCAACGTCATCGCTGCCTCCCATCGGACAAACGGTTCTGCATCGAGTAACAAATCGCCCAGGGCCGCCAGATCGCGACTGCCGAGCGGGGCGCCCCGCAGTGCAGCCGCGGCCTGCCAGCGCTGTTGGGGGGACGCACTGGTCAGGCGGATGGTCTGTTCATGCAGCCAGGCGCGCGCCTCAGGCTGCCATTGCCAGCGAACAAAGCGCGCCCAGCGCTCCATCTGCGCCTGCCAGGCCGCCAAACGCCGCGCCAGCCGCTGCCACACGCCGGCGGCTCGATTCGCGCCGGCCCCCTGCTCACGGTTGACCTCAGAAACGATTATCATCACCATGCAAGTATACACGGAACTGACAATGCTGCAAAGAAACGCTCCATTTGCCAACAGAAAGGGGATGGAACTACAATACCGCCAGATCCAGGCTTGACACTTGGAAGCGTTCAAGGAGCAGACACTCGGTGGCCTCGCAGCCGAGAACGGTTCGTTGGCCAAGAGTGACGTCTCGCAATTCCACGAAAGACGAGGTGTACCATGTGGCGTTCGTTTGCTCACACTATGCTTGTCCTGATCATCATTGCACTGCTGCCGGCCGCAGCGCCGGCCTCCCCGCCGCCGCCAGGCGAGATCAAAGCACGCGCTTGGGCTGATTTCCACAACCCGCTGAGTCTTGCATCGCCCGCGCCTGCTGGTCTCGATACGATGCCTCTCGTCGAAGAGGTAACGCCCACCGGCATGGGTGAATGGACGCGTGTTGCGTTCCAATCGTTTCGTGACGGTAATTGGGAAATCTATACGGCTGGCGGCGATGGAAGCCATCTGACGCGTCTCACGAACCATGCAGGGAGCGATGGGGTACCATCCTTCGATCGCGCCGCCGCGCAGGTTGCCTTTGCATCGAATCGTAACGAAAACCTGGACATCTTCATCGTGCGGGCAGATGGCTCGAACTTGCGCCAGGTGACGTCGTCAGGCGATGATGAAAGCCAACCTGCCCTGTCGCCGCAGGGCACGCGCATCGCCTACGTGCGCGATCGCGATGACAACCTCGATATCTACGTGGCCAATACGGACGGTTCGAATTCCACCCGGATCACCTATCATGAAATGCCGGATGTTGATCCGGCCTGGTCGCCTGATGGGTCGAAGCTGGCTTGGGTGAACATGAACGGCTATGTTGGCAGCATTGTGCTGGCCGATCCCAACGGCGCCAATGCGCGAACCATCTCGGCGCCGCTGCGGTACCTGGAGAATGTAACCTGGTCTCCTGATGGCCGCTTTCTTGCCTTCGATTACGACGCTGATGGAGACCAGTGGAACGAAATAGCAGTCATGGCGATTGACGGCACAGGGCTCCACACCGTGTATGATCCGGGTGCGGCGCTCGTGGATGCCTGGATGGGCAGTTGGACCGGAGAGGGCCATTGGCTGGCGTTTACGCGAACAGAGTATGTCATTCGGGATGGCCGGCTCTACCTCAGTTCGCTGCGTTTGCAGCGGGTACCCCTAACGGGCGGGAATCCGGTTGCTATCACCGCGTCTCTGCTCGATGCAAACCCCGACTGGCGCTCTTTCGATGTTACCCCGCCAGACAGCGCCGTCGAGCCATTGCCCGCACAGACTCGAGTGGATACTCCGTTGACTATTGTCGTCAGCGGCAGCGATGGGCAGGGCGCTGGCATCGCATCGTTTGACATTCAGCAGCGCGCCAACAACGATCCCTGGTACGATTTGCCCGTTCAACCGACGCCTGACGCCAATGGGCGCGCAACAGTCACGCCGTCTGTTTGGCCAGGCAATGCCTTTAGTTTTCGGGCGCGGGCGCGCGACCATACGCTGAACGTGGAGCCGTGGCCGGACGCGCCGGATGCTCAGACATTGGTCTATGCCATGAAGATTCAAGGCGAGACGCGCGACGGCCGCGGCGTGCTTCTGCCGGGTGCGCGTGTCTACTCTACTGATCACGATGTGCCAGGGCCATTTGCCGCCAGTTATCGCAGCGGCAGCTTCGATCTGCTGTTTGCCACGGTGCAATGGCGTCATC
>JAYRVL010000057.1:0-2661 GCA_041918575.1 Anaerolineae bacterium
CGGCGCAGCCAGCCGTAGGTAAACGCGCCCCCCAGCCAGGCGTGCAGCACGATCGTCCAGACGATGGCGCGCGGGGCGCTCAGCCAGGCCAACGGCCAGTGCAGGGGATAGAAGACCGCGGCTTGACTGTTTGCCAGGAAGGGCGCGCCCAGGAAGAGATAGGGATTCCAGAGCGGCAGCGCGCCGGCGCGCAGGCTGGCGGCCGCAAAATCACGAGAGGGGGGGTTATATGTGAAGAAATCACCCGTGGCGAGCACGCGGTTGGTCAAGGCGATGCGGGCAAACAGCGTCAGCACGAAGATGCCCAGGCCGGCCAGCGCCAGGGCATCGAGCCAGCGGTCATGGGAGGTGCGGTCAATGATCGGTTCGTTTGGTTGGTTCATGGTACATCCCCCACCCGGCGGGTGATGCGAAAGAGTGTGCGGCTGACGCGGGCCGGGTCGCCAAACACGGGCACGTCGAGCACGGCGACCGGCGTCAACTGATACTGCTGGCTCGTGGCCCGGATCACCGGCGCCAGGTCGGCGCTGTCATCCAGCAGGTAGATGCCGCGGCCCTGGCTGTGCAGCGCTTCGATGACGGTGAACCACTGGACCGCGGTCCAGTCGGCCGGCCGCACGCTGCGCCGATCGCTCAGCAGGTCCAGCGCGCCGCTGTTGAGCGTGGCCGCGATGACCGCGTCAGGCCCGGTCAGGTTAGATACCTGGGCAAACGCGGCGCGCTCGGCGGCGCTGACAAAGCCGAAACTGGCCCGAGACGGCTGCCAGGGACGGGCCAGCATGGGATAGGTGCGGCCGGCCAGGGCAAAAAGAATTACGGCCACGGTCAGGCCGGTCACGATCTGCCCGGCTGCGCTGCGACCGGCCCAGGCGGTCGCCGGGGCCAGCACGGCGACCGCGCCCCAGGCGGCCCACAGCGCCAGCAGCGGATAGAGCGAGAGCAGATCACGCAGGCGCAGCGCGCCGTAGGGCAGATGAATGACCAGCAGGGCGAGCACGGTCAACCCCAGCACGGCGCTGATGCGCGGGGCGCGGCGGGCCAGAGTCCAGGCGCCCAACAGGATCAACGGCCACAGAAGCCCCCATTCGTTGCGGCGCAGCGCTTCAGCCAGCACGGTGGCCGCGCTGCGCCCTACATGCGACAGGCTGAAGAGGAACGATTCAGGCGATTCGGGCTGCCAGGCGCTGCCAGTCAGGCGCCAATGATACCACAGATCGGCCAGGCCGAACGGCAAGGCGGCCAGGGCAAAGGCGGTCGCCAGCCGAAGCTTCTGGCGCTGATCGGTCCTGGGCGTGAGCCAGATCAGGCCGGCGATGGGGAGAGCGAGAAGGAGTTGGGTGTGGCGAATCAGGTAGGCCAGGCCAAAGAAAAGGCCGCCGATCACGCCCCAACGCCCGGCATGTGCGCCCTGACGCCAAGCCAGGAACCCACAGGCCAGGGCCAGCAAGCTGCTGATTTGGGCGCTGACATCGGCCATCGGCGTCAGCAGGCGATCCACCTGTTCGAAGCTGGTTGCCAGCAGAAAGGCGGCCAGCGCGGCGGTCAACGGCGCCCCGGGCAGGTCAGCAGGCTGGCCGCGGGCGATCAGGTGAACGAACCAGGCGCTGAGCACGAGGGCGAGCAAACCGAGCAGCGGCGCGGTGAGATACAGGGCCGGTTCGCCCCACAGCCGGTAGGGGAGCGCCAGCAGCAAGGGCCACCCGGGCGGCCAAACGGTGGCCGCAGCGCCGGTCGCGTCGAGCGGCAGAGCGTAGCCCACATGAACGATGGGGTACCAGGGCACGCCGGCGTTACGCAGGGCGGGGAACAGGGCGAAGCGGTGCAGCGGGCTGCCAGTCTGCGCCATATCCACCGCCATTTGCGCATAGGCATACGGGTCGCTGCCGGTGACGCCCGCGCTGCGCTGGCCCAGGGTGAGCCAGGCGGCCCACAGGATGGTCGCGGCCAGGCAGATGGCCGCCAGGCGCGGGGCCGTGGCCGACGGCCCCAGGATCAGGCGGCCCAGGCAAAGGCCGCTGAAAGCAAGACCAGTCAGCGCAGCCGCGGACAGGTCGAAGGGCAGAATCCAGGGATCGGGCAGGAGATTGGCCTGCACCTGCGCCTCCAGCCCGCTGGGCAGCGCCAGGCGCAGCGCGGCGACCAGGGCCGGGTAGGTCAGGGGCGCCAGGGCGGCCAGCCAGGCCAACCCGCGCCGGCGGTCGGTTGCATTGGCTTGCAGGGCCAGGACTCGCGCCATGCAGGCCAGGCGATCTCCCCACGGCTGCCGCGTGAGGCGGTAGCCCAGCGCGGCGAGGAGCGCCAGGCCCAGCGCCAGGAGCGGCCACAGTCGGCCGGACAGGGCCGGCGCGTTGAGCAGGCGGGCCAGGGTCAACAGGAGCCCGGTCGCGCACAGGACGGCCTCCCACTGTGCAAGGCGCCCGCGCCGGCGCTGCTGCCAGCTCCAGAGCAGGCCGCCCGCGAACAGCGCCGCCAGCAGGAGGAAGAGCGGCCAGGCGCGCCCCAACGGCGGAGCGGGATCGAGCAGGTAGTCGGGCCGGAGGAAGCGCTGCCAGGGAGATGCCATGTGAGAGTCCTGGGATCAGAGATCGGGGATCAGAGATCGGAGATCAGAGATCAGAGATCGGGGATCAGAGATCGGAGATCGGAGATCGGGGATCAGAG
>JAYRVL010000058.1:0-2027 GCA_041918575.1 Anaerolineae bacterium
GGGAGAGGGGGAGAAGGGGAGAGGGGGAGAGGGGGAGAGGGGGAGAGGGGGAGAAGGGGAGAGGGGGAGAGGGGGAGAGGCGGGCGTGGGTCAGGACGGCGACGCCGGCCAGGAGCAGGGGAAGAATGCCGACGTAGTTGGCGCCTTCGACATAGTTCTTGACGCCCCAGAAGATGGGGGGGGTGGCCTGCCAGGCGGCCGTCCAGAGGTCGGTGAAGCCGTGATGGGAGGGGTTGCCGAAGAAGTCGGGCAGGAAGAAGGTGATGAACTGGCGCAGCGGCCAGGCCCAGCCCACCACCTGGCCGTAGGAGGCGGAGCCTTCACGAAAACTCTGGCTGACCAGCTCGACCAGGGGCCAGAGCTGCACCGCGGCCAACGCCAAGCCGAGCGCGGTCATGACGGCGAACCAGGCGGCGAGGCGCAGCACGGGGCGCCAGGCAGCCAGCAGGCGCTGCAGGGTCCACAGGCGCCAAAGGGCAAAGAGGGCCATCACCAGCAGGGTGTAGTAGGTGATTTCGATGTGGCCGGCCAGGACCTGGACGTCGAGAATCAGCGCGCCGCCCACGATGTAGGGGACGGGCGAGAAGGGGGCGTTGCCCTTTTCGGCCTGCTTTTGGATTACTCTTTCGACGATGGCCAGGAGCAGGGGCAGCCAGGCGACGGCGGCGAGGATCATGCTGAAGACGACGCTGGCGATGCTGAACGCGCTGAAGGCGAAGACGATGCCGGCGAGGGTGGCGGCGAGGCGCGTGCGTTGCAAGACGCGCGCCAGGATGTAGACGTTGAAGCCGGTGAGGGCGAGCTGCAGCGCGGTGAACCAGCCGTAGGCGGCCGAGAGCGGGAGGATGTAGAAGAGCAGGCTGAGCGGGTAGAGCGCGGAATGCTGGCCGGCCGCGAGGAAGGGCACGCCGCTGAAGAGGGATGGATTCCAGAGCGGAAGCTGGCGCTCGGCCAGGGCTTGGCGGATGAAGGTTTTCCAGGGCAGATTTTCGAGGAGGAGGTCGCTGAGCAGGCTGTTGTGCGGCGCGGCGACGCCGTAGGTTGCGGCCAGGCTGCGCCAGGGTTCGAACTCGAAGAGGTTGTCGGCCGGCAGGAGGGTGCGGTTGCCGAACAGGACGGGGGCGAACCAGAGCAGCGGCAGGACGATGAGGATGAGCGCCGGTCCGATCAACCGGCGCAGCCAGGCGGCCAGGATCGGTCTCATGAACGTCCGGGTGCGTCATTGGGGGATTGCGCCGGAGCCGGCGCGGGGCGGGTCAGGGGACGGACCTGGCGGTAGCGCCAGCGCAGGAGCCAGGTGCGCCAGGCGGCTTCGATTTTGATTTTGTTGGACATTTTGGAGCGGCCGGCGCGGCGGTCTTCGAAGTAGATGGGGATTTCCAGGGCGCGAAAGCCGAGTCGCTCGGCCAGGTAGGCCATTTCCACCTGGAAGACGTAGCCGTTGCTGCGGACGGGGTAGGCCAGGATGGCCTGAAGGGTGGCGCGGCGCCAGCATTTGAAGCCGGCGGTGGCGTCCTTGACGCGCAGGCCGAGAATGGCGCGGGCGTAAACCGCGTTGGCCCACCAACTGAGCAGATGGCGCCACCAGCTCCAGTTGCGATCGAGACGGCCGCCTTCGACGTAGCGTGAGCCGACGACCACGTCACAGGTCTGGATGTGGCGCAGGAATTCGGCGAGGTAGGCGGGGGAGTGAGAGAAATCGGCGTCCATCTGGATGAGCAGGTCTGCGCCCTGGTCGAGGGCAAAGCGAAAGCCGTCGCGGTAGGCCGAGCCGAGGCCGAGCTTGCCGGGTCTGCGAATGACGTGGAGATGGCGTGGATGGGTCTGACGCAGGCGTTCGGCTACATCGCCGGTGTGATCGGGGGAGTTGTCGTCTACAATGACAATGTGCAGGTTGTCAATCGCCAGCGCAAAGAGGGCGCTCACGATGGCAGCCAGGTTGTAGGCCTCGTTGTAGGTGGGGATGATTACGAACGAGGCTGGCGGCGTTACGGTAGCGCGAGGGGTGGTGCTCATCATGACGACAA
>JAYRVL010000059.1:0-6396 GCA_041918575.1 Anaerolineae bacterium
ATACAACAGCTTGTGGTCATTGGCAAATCGCACACAACCTGTAGGAACAGTCCTGTTTTCGCTCAAACGTTCTACGCGACGGCTTGTGGCAAGTGCCTGATGACCTACTACCCATTGGGGTGTCGAAAACAGGCTTAGCACGACGGCCACGATTTCCAGTTGCCCGCCCAATGCGGCCACATAGCGGCTCAACGTAGAGAGGCGATGGTCCTCACGGCGTTCCAACTTGGACAACTGCGATTTCAGTCACGCGCCGCCGGGCTGCGCCCCGTCAGCCCAGGCCGGGCAAGAAGCTGAAGCCGCGGCGCCGCGGCGCGGCGACCGGCTGATCCGCGGCCGGGCTGACGTCCTGCCGGGCTGACGGTTCATCGAGCTTGAACTGCATGCGGTAGAGCCGCGCGTACAGGCCATCGGTCGCCATCAATTCCGCGTGCGTGCCCAGTTCCACCAGGCGACCCTCCTCCAAAACCGCGATGCGATGCGCGTTCTGAATCGTGGACAGCCGGTGCGCAATGACCACGCTGGTGCGGCCATGCATCAGGTGCTCCAACGCCTCCTGCACCAGGCCCTCGCTTTCGCTGTCCAGCGACGAGGTGGCTTCGTCCAGTAGGAGAATGGCCGGGTCTTTGAGAATGGCGCGTGCGATCGCGATGCGCTGGCGCTGGCCGCCGCTGAGTTTGACCCCGCGCTCGCCCACGACCGTCTCATAGCCCTGGGGAAGCTGTACGATGAAGTCATGCGCATTGGCCGCGCGCGCCGCTGCGATCATCTCCGCGTCGCTGGCGCCCAGGCGACCGTAGAGGATATTGTCGCGCACGCTGCCGCCGAACAGCAGCGTCTCCTGCGGCACGATGCCGATCTGGCTGCGCAGGCTGTGAACCTGCACCGTGCGAATATCAAGCCCGTCTACGCAGATGCGGCCGGCCGTCGGATCGTAGAAGCGGGGAACCAGGTTGACCAGGGTCGTCTTGCCGGCGCCGCTGGGGCCGACCAGCGCCAGCACTTCGCCGGGCTGCACCTCCAGGCTGATGCCGCTCAAGGTGGCAACGCCGGCCGGGTTGTCAGGATAGCCAAACGACACCGCCTCGAAGGCGACGCGGCCCTGCACCGGCGGCAGCGGCGCCGCGCCGGGCGCGTCGGCAATCTCCGGCTGCGCGTCCAGGATTTCGAATAAGCGCCGGCTGGCGCCCAACGCTTCTTGCAGATCGGTCCACAGGCTGCTGAACTGGCCGATGGAGCCGGCGATGGTCAGGGTGAGGATGAGGAACATCAGCAGTTGCCCGGCAGTCAGGCGACCGGCCAGCACCTCGCGCCCGCCGAACCAGAAGATGGAGATGACCGCGGCAAAGCCCATGAAGGACGCCAGGGGGCCAAAGAGCGAGCTCAGGCGGATGCGCTTGAACGCCAGGAGCAGCGTCTGCTGAATGCTCTGGCGAAAGCGGCCGATCTCGTAGGCTTCGCGGGTGAACGATTGCACCACGCGCACGCCGCCGATGGCTTCTTCGAGCACGGTGGTCGCGTCGGCCAGTTGATCCTGCACCGCGGTGGAGAGCGTGCGCAAACGACGACCAAAGAGGATGGCAATGAGCATCACCAGCGGAATCAGCGCCAGCATGAAGAGGGTCAGGCGCCAGTTGGTGACGATGATGAGGATGAACGCGCCGATGAAGGTCAGGGTTTGCGAGAGCGCGGTGGAAATGTCCGCGGTGACGACGCTGCGCACCGTGGTCACGTCGTTGGTCAAGCGGCTGACCAGCTCACCGGTGCGGCGTTCGTTGAAAAAGCTGAGCGACAGGCGCTGCAGGTGTTCGAACAGCGCGATGCGCATGTCGGCCAGCACGCGTTCGCCGATCGTGGCGAGCAGATAGCCGCGCACGAAATAGACGACGCTTTGCAGGGCGAAGATGCCGATCAGGATCAGGGTAATTTGATTGAGCAGCGTGGCATCACCGCGACTGAAAACCGCATCAATCAGGAATTGCAGGGCATAGGGGCCGGCCAGCGACAGGATGCTGCCGAGAACCACCGCCGCCAGCATCACCGCCAGACGCCGGCGATACGGTTGCACAAACGCAAACAGTCGTCGGAACTGGCTCATGCCGTCCAGCGGGTTCAACTGGGCAGGATCTTCTTGTTTTGAATCAATCATAGAGCCTTTTTTCGTAACTGCTGGGCCTGCCTGGAATTCAGACAGGATTGACAGGATATTCGAACTCTCGTGCCGACAGCTTTGCACACCACAGAGCAAGAATCCTGTGCATCCTGTTCATCCTGTCCAAAGCGGCCTGCAGGGTGAGCAGTTACACCACAGAGCAAGAATCCTGTACATCCTGTTCATCCTGTCCAAAGCGGCCTGCAGGGTGAGCAGTTACCTTTCTTCTACAGGGCCGCGGCCAACTCGCCGGTCCAGGCGATCACCTGCTGGCGCTCGCTGTCGGTGATGTTGCGCAGGGGCAGGCGCGCTAATCCGCCCACTTGGCCGCGGGCAGCCAGGCCGGCCTTCCAGCCGGCGATGCCATGACGACCGACGGTTTCAGTGACCCGGCGCAGCAGCTCGCCATGGCGGCGGGTCGCGGCGATGTCGCCGTCGCGGGCCGCCCGCACCAGGCCGGCGGCTGCTTCGGGCAGCACATTGGCCGCGGCCAGGATCACGCCATCCACCAGGCCGGTCAACAGGAAGCCGGGCGCGGCATGCGCGGCGCCGCCGAGAATGATGAAATCGTGGCCGGCCGCGGCTTCGCGATAGAGGCCGGCCATCTGCGGGTCGCCGCCGCTGTTCTTCAGGCCGATGATGTTGGGGTGCCCGGCCAGCGCGGCCACCGCCTCGGCCGGCAGCGTCACGTTGACGATGGGCGGCACGCTGTAGAGCATGATGGGGATGGGGCTGGCGTCGGCTACCGCGCGGTAGTGATTGGTCAGATTGGCGGCATTCATCGCCTTCTGATAATAGCTGGGCGTCACCACCAGCGCCACATCGGCCCCGGCCCGGCCCGCCTGCCGGGTCTCCTCGATGGTCTGCCGCGTGCCGGACAGACCGGCGCCCGCGATCAGCAGGCGGTCGGCCGGAATCTGCTGACGGCCCACTTCGAGCACCAGGGCGCGCTCGAACTCGCTCAGATGCACCTGCTCGCCCGTGGAGCCAAGCAGGAGGATGCCACCCAGGCCGCGGGCCAGCATCCAGGCCGCGTTGCTGCGCAGACCGGCCACATCCACCTGGTCCGCGGCGTCGAAGGGGGTGATGAGGGCGACAAAGGCGCCGGCCAGGCGCTCTTTCAACACTTGACGATCCATGATGTCTCCTAAGAAAACGAATTCCCCGGGTCAATCTGGCAAAAAACGGGCAAAGACCCGGTTCCCGATCAAGACGGCCGCGGGGGTTAGGCGGACACAGGCTGGCGTGACTTCGATCAGGCCGGCTGCAGTCAACTCGGCCAGGATGTCGGGGTAGACTTCGGCGATTTCCCGGCCAAAGCGGGCCTGAAACGCGGCGCGGTTGACCCCTTCTTCCAGCAGGCGCAGCCCCACCATCATCGTCTCGCCCATAGCCAGGGCGGGCGTCGCCTGTTCCTCCCAATCGGTGAGCGGTTCGCCGGCCTGGCTGCGCCGGATGTACTCGGCCGGGCTGCGCAGGTTGGCCCAGCGCCGGCCCTGTTCGCCTGAAACCGCGCCCGGGCCAAAGCCCAGGTAATCGGCATTGCGCCAATAGGTCAGGTTGTGCTGGCTCTGAAAGCTGCCGCCCGCAGGATGGCGCCGCGCCCAGTTGGAGATTTCGTACTGCTGAAAGCCGGCCGCGGCCAGGCGCGCCTGCGCCATCTCGTACAGATCGGCGGCCAGGTCCTCATCGGGCGCGGGCACGCGGCCGCTCGTCACCCAATTGGCCAGCGGCGTGCCTTCTTCGACGATCAGGCTGTAGAGCGAGAGATGCTCCGGCGCCAGGGCCAGCGCCCGCTGCAAGGTGGCCTGCCACGCGGCCAGCTGCTGTTGGGGCAGGCCGAAGATGAAATCGAGGTTGATGTTGTCGAAGCCAGCGGCGCGGGCGTGAGCAAAGGCGGCCTCCGCCTCTTCTGCGCTGTGAATGCGGCCCAGGAAGGCCAGCTCGTCGTCCGCGAAGCTCTGCACGCCCATGCTCAGGCGGTTGACGCCCAGGCTGCGCAGGTCGGCGAAGCGGCCGCGATCCACCGTGCCCGGGTTGGCCTCGCTGGTGATTTCAGCGCCGGGCAGCACCGTGAAGGCCTGAAAGCAGGCGGCGAACAGCCGCGCCAACTGGCCGGCGCTCAAGACGGTGGGGGTGCCGCCGCCCAGAAAAATGGTATGTACAACCGGTCGCGCTCGCCCGGCGCCGGCCGCGCGAATCTCCTGGGCCAGGCTGGCGACCAGGGGATCGAAAAGCGTCTCCAGGCCCGCGTAGGTGTTGAAGTCGCAGTAGGGGCATTTGCGCGCACAGAAGGGGATGTGCAGGTAGAGGCTGAGCGGCGCGGTGGTCATGATGAGGCGCTGCCAGGGCGCGGCGCGCCGGTGTCCGCGTCGTGATTTTGGAAGCGAAAACCATGCCCGCGCACGGTCAGCACGTAGGCATGGTTCGGGTCCATCTCGGCCAGGCGCTCGCGCAGGCGGCGCACCAGCGCATCGATGGCCTGTTCGGAGATACCCTCTTCGACGTCTTCGGACCAGACGCAGCGAATCACCTCGTCGCGGCTGACCACGCCGCCCGCCGCGTCCAGGAGCAGTTCCAGCAGGCGGTACTGGGGCAGGGAGAGCGGGGGCGTAAGCAGGCGCTCGCCGATGAACACCTGGCGCGCGTCTGGCTCCAAGCGCAGCATGGGCAGGCGCGCGAGCGGCTCGAAAACCAGCGGCGCGGTCTGTTCGGCGTCCACGAAGGCCAGCTTGAAACGCAGGGCGATTTGGATTTCGTCGCCATCCTGTAGCGGGGTGACTCCAATCAGGTCGCGGCCGTTGACATGCGTGTTGTTCTTGCTGCCCAGGTCCTCTAGCAGGTAGCGGTCGCCTTCACGAAAAACGCGTGCATGGCGCCGCGAGACCTGGCGATCGTCCAGGACGATGTCGCAATCAGGGCTGCGGCCGATGATGATTTCGGCCTGATCGAGCGGGTAGCTGCGGCCGGCCTGATTGCCGCGCTGCAAGATGAGCATGGCAGTTTCACGGTTCAGCATGACGATGGTATACTCCAGGGGCGATTCGATTTACAATTCATGCACGGATCCACACGGATGTGAGAGCGATCAGCGTGAATCCGTGTCAATCCGTGTCAATCCGTGTCAATCCGTGTATAACGACACAATTCGTACACGCATCCACACAGATCTGCCATCATTGACAGTCAGACACATGAGCAATACACTGACAAGCGGCGCGGTTCTCTACAACCGCTACAAAGTTCACGAATTGGTCGGCCAGGGCGGCATGGGCGCGGTCTACAAGGCCGAGGACCTGCGCCTGAAGGGCCGCCTGTGCGCCATCAAGGAGGTGGTGCCGGATCAGGGCGACGATCAGTTCGAGCAGGCCTCCGAGCAGTTCTACCGCGAGGCCAGCACCCTGGCCAGTCTCGACCATCCCAATCTGCCCAAAGTCTCCGACTATTTTACCACACGCGGCCGCGAATACCTGGTGATGGATTTTGTGCCGGGGCGCGACCTGCATGACCTGGTGAAAGAAGCCCGCCGGCAGGAGCGCTTCTTGAGCGAAGAGCAGGTGTTGGGCTGGATGGGCCAACTGCTCGACGCCCTGGAATACCTGCACAGTCAACCATCGCCCGTGCTGCACCGCGACATCAAGCCGTCCAACATCAAGCTGACTCCGCGCGGCGCGATCAAGCTGGTGGACTTTGGCCTGGTCAAGCTGCTGTTGGCCGATGACAGCCGCACCGTGACCGTGGTGCAGGGCCGGGGCACCGTGCAGTACACGCCGCTGGAGCAATACGGGGGCGACACCGGCTATACCGATGTGCGCTCTGACATCTACGCGGTGGGCGCCACGCTCTATCATCTGCTGACCGGCCAGCCGCCGGCGGACGCCAAGCAGCGCTTCCTCAAACCAGGCAGCCTGGCGCCGGTGCGCAGTCTCAACCCGGCCATCTCGGTCACCACCGAGCAGGCGGTGATGCACTGTATGGCGATGCACCCCAACGATCGCCCCGCCTCCGTGGCCGACGTGCGCCGGGCGTTGTTCGATCCGGTCTTTCACTCGGCCAGCCTGCGCACCGATTCCCTGGCCGCCTGGGAGTTGGCGGTGCAGGCCAACAGTTGGCTGATTGGCGCTGCGCTGGGCCTGGCGGCCGTGGCTCTCGTTGTCACCCTGCTGGCCCCGGTTCTACCTTGATTATTTGTAACTGCTCAGCCAGGCAGTGAGAATGGTCTCGATAGCGCCCGGAGTGCCCCC
>JAYRVL010000060.1:0-4600 GCA_041918575.1 Anaerolineae bacterium
CAACAATCTATCGAAGCCGGTCGTGATCTACGTCGAGGCGACGCCGCCGCCCACGCCCACCACGCCGCCTTCGCCGACGCCGTCGCCCACGGCCACCGCGACGGCCACTCACACACCGACAGCGACGGCCACGGCCACGGCCACGCCGACGCCCACAGCCACGCCGACGCCGCGGCTGTTCGCCCGGCCCACCGTGCCGCGCTTGAATTTGCGCCGCGGACCGGGTCTCGACTACACCGTCATCGGCGCCATCGGCGCGGCGCAGCGCGTGGAAATCACCGGACGCAACGACGCCCGCACATGGTATTACGTTTGTTGCTCAACCGATGGATTGCCCGGCTGGGTTTTTGGCGACCTGCTCGTTTTCATCGCAACCGACGCCGGGTCAACAGGCCAGGAATCATCCCAGGCGCCTGCTGCAGAGCGCATCCCCGTCCTGACGCCGGCCTCTCCCCCATGATGCGTCCGTGGTCGGTGGCCGGGCAGCAGACCCCGCAGACCCCCTGAAAGGACTTGGGATAAACACTATGATCGCAGTGAGCAAAAAAATCTGCCTTCTCGGCGATTTCGGCGTGGGCAAGACCAGCCTGGTGCGTCGCTTTGTCTACGACATGTTCGACGACCGTTATCTCAGCACGGTCGGCGTCAAGGTCAGCCGCAAAACCGTCATGACGCCCAATCAGTCCGACATGGTCGAGATGACCATGATGCTTTGGGACCTGGCCGGCAGCGAGGAATTCGATCGTATGCGGGCCAGCTATCTGCGCGGCACGGCTGGCGCCATCCTGGTTTGCGATATGACCCGACCCTCGACGCTGGAGAACCTGCGCTCCTATCTGCGCGACCTCAATTCCATCAGTCCGTATGCCCGCATCGTGCTGGCCGGCAACAAGAGCGATCTGCTCGATCAGCGTCAGCTCACGGTCGCCCAGGTAGAGGCGTTTGCCTCCGAACATCGCTTCCCCTGGTACCTGACCAGTGCGCGCAGCGGCGACGAGGTTGAAACTGTGTTCCGCCACCTGGGCCGCGCCCTGCTGATGTAGGCAGCCAACGATGACCAACCATGAATCGAACATGTCGGTGACGGTCGCGCGCTGGCTGTTTCAAGAGCGCCGCCTGGCCTATGCCATCACCAACGCCGCCCTGCAAATCGAACAGATTGGCGGGGTGGTCGGTCTGTTCGACTTCGCCGGCCAGGCCGGTGTGGGCGTATCCATCTACGACCTGGTGCCGGAGCTGATCGGCAGTGAGCAGGCTATGGCCGATCTGTTGACCGGGACCTTACCACGCTTCGAACTGACATGGCTAAATCGCGGCGACCGGGATGGCCGCACCATCTATCTCAATTTGCTCAGCCTGCCGCACTACGATGCCGGACATCAGATCACCGGCGTGCTGTACATCATGGAGGACAGCACCCTGGCCGGCGTCTTGAGCCAGCGTCTGGTTCAACAGCGCAACGAACTGCGCCTGCTGCGCGATCAACTGCTGCATCAGAATCAAGACCTGGCCTCGATCAACGCCGAGCTGAAACGGCTGGACGAGATGAAATCCATGTTCGTTTCCATTGCCGCGCATGAGCTGCGCTCGCCGCTCGCCTCGATTGCCGGCTATGTCGAGATGCTCCTGGACGAGGTGTTTGGCGCTATTTCGGACAAACAAACAGAGGTTTTGCACGTTGTCGAGAGCGGCGTACAGCGCCTGATGTCCATCTCCAGCAATCTGTTGGACGCGACCCGCCTGGAAGCGGGCCGTGTTGAGCTGAGCCTGGTGTCCACCGACCTCTCATCGTTGGTGGATCGCGTGATGACAGAGATGAAGCCTCAACTGGAAGCCAAAAAGCAGCAGTTCACCCTTGACGTGGCGCCGGACTTACCGCCGGTTCTGTGTGACCGCACGCGCGCCACCCAGATCATCGGCAACCTGCTGAGCAACGCGATCAAGTACAGCGGGCGCGGCAGCCGTATCACCATAGGTCTGGCCCCAGCGGCAGAGTCAGGCTTTGTGCAGATTACGGTCAGCGACAATGGCGTCGGCATTGCGGAGAGCGACCAGGGGCGCATCTTCAATCGCTTCTTTCGCGGGGAGAATGCCCATCTGACCGGTGAAACCGGCGCCGGGCTGGGCCTGCACATCACGCGCGGCCTGGTCGAACTCCACAGCGGCCGCATCTGGCTACAGAGCCAATTGGGTCAGGGCAGCACCTTTTTTGTGACGCTGCCCATTGCCGATGACGATCCACTCTAAGTCGCCGCAGCCGCCCAACCACTCCGGACCGCGCCCCGAATCCCAGTCGTTAAACGCCGCCTGGTCGTAAGTCGAACGCCGCCTTGATCGCCTGCTGCGTGCCTTTGCGCTGCGCGATGACGAACGCGTCCCGATACTGCGCCAGGCGAAAGCGATGCGTGAGCAAAGGCGTCAGGTCGAAACGGCCCTCAGCCGTCCATTGCAGGTAGAACGCCATGGCATGTTGACGCGCCCCCTCCCATTCTTCCACCCCAAACGCGTTCGATCCGATCAACTGCACTTCCTTGAAGTAGAGCGGCGTCCATTCGAAGCGCGCCGGCCGATCCACCCCGCTGATGACGATGCGCCTCCGCGGTCCAATCACGCGCACCCCCACTTCCAACGATTCCGGCGAGCCAACCATGTCGTAAATCACATCCACGCCCTGGCGCAGCCACGGCAGGCCCTGCCGCGGGCGCAGAACCGCCGCGCCGGTCAGGTCGGCCATGGTCTCGATGATGGCTGCCGGCTGGCGTGTGCGGATCACCTGCTGCGCGCCCAGCGCCCGCGCCATCTGCGCCTGGTGCGCGTAACGGGCGATGGCGATGATGCGCGTCTCCGGAAAAAGCACATGCAGGATGGCAATCGCCAGCAGCCCCAACGTGCCGCAGCCATAAACCAGCGCCGCGGCGCCGGGCGCGGGCCGCGCCTTGAGCACTGCATGCAGGCTGACCGCAAAGGGATCGGCAAAGACCGCCTGTTCGAAGCTAACTGCGTCGGGAATCGGGATCAACTGCGACTCGTGGCCGGCCAGGCGGGGCGCGTAACCGCCGCCTGCGCTGCGGCAGTTACCCAGGTGAATGCCCGGCGCCAGGTGCCCTTCAGTGAAATGCTCGCACAGCGTCACCTGGCCCTGTTGACACGCCGCGCAGGGCGGTTGAATGCCGCGTGGGCCGCAAGAGAGCCACGGATTGACCGCCACCCGTTCGCCCACCCGGCGTGTGCTGACGCCCGGCCCCACCGCTTCGATGACGCCCACGACTTCATGGCCCAGGATGTGCGGGAACGAGATGAGCGAGGTCAGTGGGTTGTCGAACGCGCCATCAAGATAAATCTGCTTGGTATCGCTGCCGCAGATGCCGCACAGCGCGGTGCGCACGATGGCCCAATCGTTGGCCGGCAACGTCGGTTCGGGTACTTCCAGGAGGGAGGTCGGCGCCAGCGGCCCGGTGTAGGCACGCGGCGTCAGCACGCCCAGCACCGTCGCCAGGGCAAAGCGCGGCAGACTGTAGCGAAAGACGATGGCTTGCATAGACATCTCCCGTGAATCGCACACATGCCATCCAGCCGATTGCAGCGGATGGCGCTACCGCCGGCCGGCTACCAGCACAATGCCCGCGGCGATGAGCAGCGCGCCGGTGATTTGGGTCGGGGTGGGCGCTTCGCCGAAAAAAAGGCGGGCAAAGACCAGTTGAACGAGCAAGACCGCCAGCCCGACCGTCAGCGGGTAGGCCACGCTTAGCGTCAGGTGGCGCGTCAAGAACGTGAACGCAAGCACGCTGACGAAACCCCAGAAGTTGCCGAGGATTTGCTGCCAGAGAAAACCGCGTGGCTCCAGGGCCATGCCGGCATGTTTGAACGCCACGACCGACAGGCCCGTGCTCACCACATTGATGAGAACCAGCGCGACCAGCAGCCAGGTCTTGGGCATATCCTCGTCCCTCAGGCGTGCGCGGCTGCCGCGGGCGCGTGGACAGCCGGCCGCGTCGGCGCAAAGGTCGGCAGATAGCCCGCCTGCGCCGCCAGCAGGTCGTCCAGCAGAGCCGCGGCAGCCGTGTAACTGTTGACCACCGGATCGAGCAGCAGCGCCTGCAGGGCCGCCTGGCGATCGCCATGCACCGCGGCCTCCACGGTCAGGCTGGCGATGGCGCTGCGCTGCTGGAGCAGGGCGGCGCAGCCGGCCGGCAGATCGCCCACGGCCAGCGGCTGCACGCCCGTGCGACTGACCACGCCCGGCGCCTCGATCACTATCCAGTCAGGCAAGTTGCGCACCGCGCCGTGGTTGACCACATTGACGGCCATTTCGAGCTGCGGGCGGTTGTGCAGGACCCCGCAGATGACCGGCACGATGCGTTCGTCCGAACGATGGTCGAGCAGCGCGGCCAGCGCGTCATCATCGTGCAAGGCTTCATCCAGGGCGGCGGCGGTCATTGCCTTGAGTCCCTGTTGGCTGCGGAAAAGGGCCGGTTCGACAGCGGCCGCCGTGTCCGCGGCCAGGGGATCAGTCTCCCAGGCCCAGCCGATCTCCTCGCCGAGGTGATCGTCGCCGGTCGCGGGAAAAAGGCCGAAGGCGTCGTACAGGCGCCGCGAGAGC
>JAYRVL010000061.1:0-1895 GCA_041918575.1 Anaerolineae bacterium
AACCATTCATGCGCATTCTTGTCACCGGCGGGTCCGGGTTCATCGGGTCACATCTGTGCGACCGGCTGTTGGCCGAAGGGCACAGCGTGATCGCGATGGACAACCTGATTACGGGCAACACCGACAACATCGCTCATCTGAACGGCCGGCCCGATTTCGAGTTCATCAAACACGATGTCACCAGGTACATCTACATTGCCGGGCCGCTGCACGCGGTCGTTCACCTGGCGTCGCCGGCCAGCCCGGTAGATTTTCCCAAGATCCCCATCCCGATCATGAAGGTCAACTCCCTGGGCACCCTGAACGCGCTGGGCCTGGCGTTGGCCAAGGGCGCGCGCTTCCTGCTCGCTTCGACCTCGGAGGTGTACGGCGACCCGTTGGTGCATCCGCAGCCGGAGACCTACTGGGGCAATGTCAACCCCATTGGCCCGCGCGGCGTCTATGACGAAGCCAAGCGCTTTGCAGAGGCGCTCACGATGGCTTACAACTTCCATCACGGCGTGGAGACGCGCATCGTGCGCATCTTCAACACCTACGGCCCGCGCATGCGCCTGAACGATGGTCGCGTGGTGCCCAACTATCTGACGCAGGCCCTGCGCGGGGAACCGCTGACTGTCTATGGCGACGGCAGCCAGACGCGTTCGTTCTGCTTTGTCAGCGATGAGGTGGATGGCATCTATCGCCTGCTCATGTCCGCGGAGGTGCAGCCGGTCAACATCGGCAATCCCAACGAATTCACCATGCTCGAATTTGCCCATATCGTCAACGAACTGACCGGCAACCGCGCCGGCGTCATTCACAAACCCTTGCCGGTGGACGACCCCAAGCAGCGCAAGCCCGACATCTCGAAGGCCCGGCGCGTGTTGGGCTGGGAACCGCGCATCGAGGTACGCGAGGGTGTAGCGCGCACCATCGAGGATTTCAGGCGCCGCATGAAGGCGCAGGGCTTGCTGGCAGGATAAATCCATCACCATGCGGCTCAGACCCTGGAGGTTTTCCCGCTAACTTTCAGGGTCTGAATGGTGACACTTGCACTGATGGAGGTGTCGTGTATCCACCGTATTCAATGTGGCAACGATTGTTGTTGACCCTGTATGCTCTGATTTTGAGCGGCTGGTTTCGCGTCGGTAAGGTGACGCTGTCGAAGCTGGCGAACCTGACGCGGCCGGGGTTGCCGCCCACGCTGCACAGTGGGACAGACCTGCACGAGTTTGCGCAGTGGTGGCAGCAGCATACCGAATGGCACGCCGATCCTTTCAACGGCGCCTTCGATATCTTCCCCAGCCTGTCACATGCCGAGTGGCAGTGGGCGCACGAAGGCAAGTTTCGTGATGACTGCGACGGCCTGGCTTACCTGGCCGCCAATCAGATCAAACCCTTTGCCGACGCTGCCAACGAGGTGTTCGTGGTGACCGTCGTCACCGATCCTTTTTCCTGGGGTCAGTATGGTCTGCTCATGGCCGCGCATGTCATCTGTCTCTTTCGCCGGGGTGGGCGCTGGCAGATGATCAGCAACAGCCAGGTCTTTGCCGACGCCTGGCTGGATTTCGACGAGGCGCTGCAAGAGAACCCCTACGCCTACGGCCATCCCGTGCTCTTCTATGAAGTGCGCGACGCCAACCTGCGCTTCGTGCGCAGCAAGCGCTTGCCCACGCCCAAGATCAAATCGGCCGTACGGGAGATTTTTCCGCCCGGCGCAGGTCATTTCTGAGGTCACTGCTCAGGCGGCCCCCCTGCCCCCCAATCCTGGGGGGAAAAGCATTCGGCTCCCCCCGAATTGGGGGGCAGGGGGCGGCTATCCAGCATCGAAGAAGCGCTTGACATCCCGCCGATCGCTGGTGACGCGGCCGGGGGGGAGGGCGGCCAGGACGCTGCGGCCGTAGAACTTGTGCAGG
>JAYRVL010000062.1:0-4637 GCA_041918575.1 Anaerolineae bacterium
ACGCCGTCTTGGCGCAGGAGTTCAAAATTCGATGAGGACGTCTTGCCAGAACCACCATTCGAGTGCGGAGGTGGGAAAGCGTTCGATGCGGGGTTTGAGGAGCAAGGAGTAGCGGGCGTAGAGGAGCGGCGTCAGCGCAGCCTCGCGGATCAGAATCTGCCCCGCGGTCCTGTTTTCAGGGCAAGCATGGTTCTGCTGTATCTGCTTGCACCGGGATGAGCTATTGATCCACAGCTTGCTGAATCTCGTCAATCAGTTGTACCAGGGGCATGTTCCCGTAGATATTGATGGCTTCTCCATAGTCGTTTAGGTGATAATGCCCCGCAGTTACCCATAACGGATTACTATTGGGAATAATCGTGTAGGGCCCGTTGAGAAAGACCAAAATGCGCTCGCCTGTTCGGAAATCGTCTGGATCTGGCCGAATCTCCAGTGAATCCTGGCCAACCACGCCGCCACGTCCAAACACAAGTAGGGGTGATACTGGCACTTGACCTTTGAGAACCTGTTCCACATCAAAAACCATGGGTGTAAAAATCGAGTATGGATTCACCATCAGTCCACAGGGATTGCTTGGACGCGCCCCATCCAGAGTGGTCCAGCGCGCCGGCATGATCTCTCTGACTGTGGCGATCAAAATGACCGTGGCATGTTTGGCTGTGAAATCAGTGTCATATACAGGTCGTTCTCCTTCATGCCAAATATGGCATGGCTCGTCGGGATTGGGGGGTAGAGGTGGAATGGGAGTCGCAGACGCGATTTGGAGCGCTTCTTCCGTTTCTTCTGCCCCAGGAGCGGGCGGGGTGGCCGGTGGTATGGGGGATAGGATCACGGTGGGCACTGGTGTAGGAACCCATTGATCGGTGGGGTTCTCTTGCAAGGCCGCGGCGACCCGCTGCACGTCCACGACATCAATGACGCCGTTGCCATCCTGATCGTAGAGCGCCGCGCAGTTCGCGCTGCACGGCCAGGCGCTGGCCTCCTGCTGCACATCGAGCACGGTGATGGAACCGTCGCCGTTGACATCCTCCGGCCGATGCCACTCGATGGCGCCCAGGTCGCAGAGCGCGTTGCCATCGCCGTTGCCGTCCACCGGCCGGCTGAAGCCGCGCCAATCGCCGGCCGGGCACAGCGTCGGGCTGCCCGCGTCCAGCGCGGGGCTGCCGGGCAGGAGATGCGCATCGAAGCTGTCCATCTCCACGCTGACCAGGCCGGGCGCAACGCCGCAGATGGCATGACCGCCCGGACAGGCGTCATCCTTGACGTTGTTGGCAAGGGTGTAATCGAAATCGAACGGGTTGTGATTGAAGGTCTCCTGGTAGGCCAGGCAGGTCAGCTCGAACGGCTGCAAGAAGTCCACCTGGCCCTGGAAAAGGTTATTGCGCAGCGTGACGCGCTCCTGACCATTGCCCGGCCCATAGCGTTCGGCCGTCAGCAGGCAATCGCCTTCGCTCGTCACCGTATTATTGGTGAGCGTGGCCTGATCGCCCTGGGTCAGGCCGACAGCCAGCGCGGCGCCCAGCGCGCGGCAGTTGTCCACGTCGTAGGTGAACGGCTGCCCATCGAAGAAGCCGCAGTTGCCGACGATGATCGAGTTTTCCAGCAGGAATGGCCCGCGGTAATTCTTGACCTGATTGCCGGCATTGCCCACAGCCAGCACGCGGCGCATCTGCACCGACGACCCCGGCTCGGACACGTACAGCAGATCGAAACCGTCAGAGGTGTTGTAGCGCGCCGTTGCATCCTCGAAGACCCACTGCCCGCCGGTCGCGCCGGTGGCAAAGCCATCGCCATAGCCGCCGGCCGACTGCGCCCAGCAGCCGGTCGGTTGACCCTCCGGCCAGGTCTCGCCGCAGCCGTTCCATTCGATCAGCACGCGGCGGAAGATCAGCGCGCCGCTGTTCGAATCGCCGCCGTAGATGTCGCCATCCCAGCCCACCCAGCCATTGCCCGCGACGCGCACCCGCTCGACCGTCCAATCGTGCAGGCGGCCGGCGTGAATGCCGCCGCTGGCCAGGCCATGCACGTCGAGATCGTGCAGATAGACATCGGTGGAATCTTCGGCCTGCAAACCGATGCTGGCCCACGGGCCGTAGGGGGATGTATCGCGCTGGCAGGGAATGGCGCCACTGTGAAACTCCACGCAGGTCGCGTGGTCGGTGATTTCCAGGCAGCCCAGCTCTACATGGCTGCTATCGGTCAGGTTGACGATGAACCAGGGCCGCTCCGCGCCCCACAGCTCCGGCGGATTGGCGCAGCCCTGATCCCAGCCTGCGCCCAGGATACGCGTGCGCTGCGCTGCGCTCGGCCCGCTGGGAATGGGCGGCATCACGCAGTCGAAAGAACCGCCCGCGTCGCAAGCGCCGGTCTCCGGCGCGCCGAAGCCCATGCGGTAGCTGCCCGCGGCGATGAACAGGGTGTCGCCCCCGGCCAGCCGCGGCGCGGCGCCCGGCGGCAGGGCGCGGAAGGGGTGGTCCCACGCACAGGGCAGATTGCTGCCGCTGCCGGGGTAGGGCGCGTCCACGCGACCGTTGCACTGGGTGGTCGAACCGCCGTCCGGCCGCACGTAATAGGTCGCCGCGGCCGGCGCGCCTGTCGAGGCAAAGGGCGCCGGCCGGATGGGCAAGAGCAGCAGCAGGCAGACAATCAGGAAACCAGGATGACGATTCTTCATGCTTCACCTCCGGTGTTGGGGGTTGGAACCAAAGCATTGGGAGAGCCGGGGCGCGGGATTCTGACCGGTCGGCTGGCGGGGCCTGGCTGGCCGGGGAAGACGTGGATGGCGCGGCCGGGCGGCGCGACGATTGCCAGAGCCGCCAGCCAAAGTAGATGGCGCCGATGAGGCCGATGAGCGCCCAGGTGATGTCGCCCATGGTGGCGCTGATGGCTTCGACACGGTCGTAGAAGATGTGGCCGAGCATGATGTAGAGCGTGACCCACAGGGTTTCGCCGGCGATGTCCCAGGCCAGGAAGGTGGGATAGGAGAAGCGGGTAATGCCGCAGGTCAGGTTGAGCGCAGGGCCGAGCGGCGTCAATAGCCAGCGGGTCAGAAAGACGCTGAGGCCGCCCCAGCGAGCGATGGCCGCGTTGGTTTGCGCCATCCGTTTCTCGCCGCCCAGGCGGTCAACCATGCGGGCCGTGATGGCCGGGCCGCTCCAGCGGCCGATGGCGTAACCCGCCTGATCGCCTAGCACCGCGGCCAGGCTGATGAGCGGCGCCACGGTGAGCAGATCGAGATCGCCCTGCTCGACAAAGGAGCCAACTACGATCAGAACCAGGGTCACCGGCAGGGGCAGGCCCACGGCCGCCAGGGCTGTGAAGATGAACAGCGCGGGTAGGCCGTAGGTGGAAAAGGCGAGCAGGAGGGTGTCGGAGAGGTTCATAGCGCGCGCCCCGGTTCGAGTTCCAGGAGGCGTTGCCACAGCGAGTGGGGGCGCGGCGGGTCTGCGGGCTGTGCGCCCGGAGTGGGGGTGACCGCGCGATAGTCGGCGATGGCCCGGTCGAGGATCGCGATCAGTTCGCTCACCGGCCGCTGCTGGCTGGCCGCCACCGCGCTGAGCGGCCGGTGAGCGGGAAGGTTGGGCAGCCCCAGCGCCTGGAGCAGCGCCGGCGCGGGCACGTGATACGACCTGGCGACATAACCAACGCTCATCCAGGGCTGGATGGCCTCGTCAACCGACGGCCGGGGCGCGTGACGCAGCGCGCGGGCGGCAAAGATGGCAATTACCAGCAGGGAGAGCAGCAGGCCCAGCAGCAGCCTGGCGCGGCGCGATTGATTCACAGGCAAGACTCCTCTTGCCGGATTATATCACGTCAAGGCTCGAATCCCATAGGCAGCAATTCCAAATGTGGCCGCTGAAGACATCTGGAATAGAGTCTTTAGCCGTAACTGCTCAGCCAGGCAGTGAGAATGGTCTCGATAGCGCCCGGAGTGCCCCCCCTGCCCCCCACTCTTGGGGGGCAGGGGGGGCCGCCTGAGCAGTTACCTTTAGCCGGTTGTTGGGCACTTGAGAACCCTATAACAGACCGGCTGAAGCCTCGATTCCGGGTGCATTTGGAATTCCTGTCCCATAGGCGACCGGCCAGCGCGGTATCGTAGGAGACTTTGCACTTGCCCCAACCTTGCCAGCCCATTTACAGAATGCTACAATGCTGACGCAGGTGATATGTGGACGCAACGGCCCTGAATCTGCACGGGTTCTACGCCGGTGTCGAGCGTCTACTGGAAATGATCGCGGATGGCGTGGATCAGGCGAAGCCCGGGGGGGCGCATTGGCACAGCGATTGAATTTGACTCTCTTGGCTTTACTCTCCTCCTGCCTGATCGCGCTCGCGCCGGGCGCCGGCGACCTGCCGCCGACGGGCTGGACCTTTCCGGCCGATCCGGCCATCGAGGCGATGGCCGCGACCGTGCAGTCGGTCCTTGCCGCCACGCAGGTGAGCTGGACCGACGCGGCCGGCGCACCGGTGACCGGTTTCCGCCCGGCGACGATCTATCCACCCCTGTTCGCCCGCGACCTGAGCTGGATCGCGCCCGCGGCGCGGCTCTTCTACCCGCCCAGCGCCTGGCAGCCCGGCGTCGAAGCCTTCCTGCGCCGCCAGTACAGCGCAACCACGGCCAGCGATGAGGATGGCTG